>JAAZUZ010000119.1 GCA_018623875.1 Synechococcus sp. HW_metabat.21 | reverse complement strand
CGGTCAGCCAGCCACCCAGTGCCAGATAGGCAGTGGGGAACAGGAGCAGACCAGACCACCCGACAAAAACGAAGCGGTCGCGCTTGAGCCAGTCATCGAGGACGTCGAACCATCCCCGCTGTGGCGCGCGCCCTACAGCGATCGTCATGGGTGGGAAAACCGCGAGCTGTGGGTTACCGGGCGATGGTAACAACGTTTATTCACGCTGCGAGAGGGGTTTTGACGGGCTGACACGCCACGTCACCATTGCGTTTTGGGTATATGTGCCTAGCTCCCTCTCGGGCGGGCGCGCGGGGGAGCGAAGATGGCAGGCCCTCGGTTTCTGCCCTTCATGGCATCGGCCCCCGCCGCCAAGGCTGCCCCCTCCTCTGATCTGCTCGAGCAGTCCGTGGTGGGCTCCCGCCGTCTCTCCAATGTCTTGGTGGCCGCCGTGGTGAGCACCGGAGGTTTGGGCTTCCTGCTGACCAGTGCCTCGAGTTACCTGGGCAAGGACCTGCTCCCCATCGGCCACCCCGCCGCCCTCTCTTGGGTGCCCCAGGGCCTGGTCATGGGCCTCTATGGCATTGCAGCGGCGCTGCTCTCCACCTACCTCTGGGCCGTGATCGCCATTGATGTGGGCGCCGGCAGCAACAGCTTCAATAAGAAGAGTGGAAAGCTCACGGTCACCCGCCGCGGTTTCCGCGAGCTGATCAGCGTCACGACCCCTCTTAGTGAGATCCAGGCGGTCAAGATCGACGTCCGTGATGGCCTGAATCCCCGTCGTCGCCTGGCCCTGCGGGTTCAAGGACGCCGTGACCTCCCCCTGACCACGGTTGGTGAGCCGATGCCCCTGGCGGATCTGGAGCGCGGTGGCGCCGAACTGGCTCGCTTCCTTGGCGTTCCCCTGGAGGGTGTCTGAGCCATGCTCCGCTCCCTGCTTCTCGCCCTGCTCTTGGTGCTCAGCCCCATGGGGCTGGTGGCCTGCGCGGCTCCCTCGACCAGCGCGACTGTCGGCTGCGGCACCTCCGGCGTTCCTTGCTTGCAGGGCAAGGCCCTCGTGGAGCTCAAGACCAGTAAGGGTGTCGTTGAACTGAGCCTCGATGGAGCCGAAGCGCCCCTGACGGCGGGCAACTTCGTCGACTTGGTTCGCCGCGGTACCTACAACGGCACCGTCTTCCACCGGGTCGTGAACGAGCCCATCCCCTTCGTGGTCCAAGGCGGCGACCCGCAGAGCTCTCTGCCGGACACCCCGGTGTCGGCTTTGGGGACCGGCAGCTTCATCGACCCCTCCAGCGGCCAACCCCGCTTTATCCCGCTGGAGCTGCTGTTTGAGGGCGAATCGAGCCCTCGCTACGGCGAGGTGGTGACCAGTCCCACCCAGCAGAAGCGCTTGAAGCTCCCCCATGAGCGGGGGTCCCTGGCGATGGCCCGCTCCAGCGATCCCAACTCAGCGAGCGCACAGTTCTATATCGCCTTGCGCGCCCTGCCTGAACTGGATGGCCGTTACGCGGTCTTCGGCCGCGTGACCAAGGGCATGGATGTCGTCGATCAGATCAACCAGGGAGACAGGTTGATCAGCGCCAGCGTCCTGGAAGGGGGGACGCTGGTGCGGGACGCCAATTAGGCCGGTACCCGCTTGTTGTCCAGGCTGGTGACCTTGAGATAGGCCGTATTGACTCCGGAGGCGCGCTCCAGAGCGATGCGGCCCGTGCGGGCGATTTCCAGAATTCCGTAGCCCTCGAGCACGTTCGTGATCGCGACGAGTTTGCCGGGGTCGCCCACGACCTCAATGACGAGGGCACTGTCGGCGACGTCGACAACCTTGGCGCGGAAGACCTGGACGAGATCCAGGATCGCTGCACGGTTCTCGGGCGGTGCCGAGACCTTGATCAGCATCAGTTCCCGCTCCACCGAAGGGATCGGCGTGAGGTCGGTCACCGCGAGAACGTTCACCAGCTTGTCGAGCTGTTTGGTGAGCTGCTCCAGGGTTTGCGCGTCACCGTCCACCACCATGGTGAGCCGGGATTTGCCGCGGTTCTCAGCTGGGCCCACGGCCAAGCTTTCGATGTTGAAGCCGCGACGGGCAAAGAGACCAGCGATGCGGCTGAGTGCACCGGATTCGTCTTCCACCAGCACCGAGAGGGTGTGCTTCATGCCCAGGGCTGTTCGTGTGGCTGACCGCTCCCCAAGTTACGTGCCAGCCAGGTGACCACCACGCTGTTGAACAACTCCGGCCGCTCGTCATGGGGGCAGTGGCCCAGCTCCTGAAGCAGTTCCAGCTGCAAATCGCCCTTGTGGGGGTGCAGTTGCCGGCTGATTTGGGGCGGGACCAGGCGGTCCTGGCTGCCCCACAGCACCAGGAGCGGCTGCTGCATGCGCTGCAGCAGGGGCGCGGCGGTTGCCTCCCGTGGCCTCAGGGCCATGCCGATGCTCATCGCCCGTAAGGCCTGGGCCGCTTTAGGGCGCAGGGCGGGGCGAGCGATCAGGCGCCGCAGTTCTCCATCGACCGCCCCCTGGTCCTGATAGGCACTGCGCAAGCCCAGATCCAGCAGTGGTGTGCGAGCAATGAAGGGCACCAGCAGCTCCAGCGGCAGGATTCGGCAGAGCAGAACCACGACGCGGCGTTTCCAGGTGCGCCGCCAACGGGGCCGCCGCCGCCGGATGGGCATCAGCAGCGTTGGATCCGGAAGGGGCGCAGCGATCACACCTTGCACCCAGCTGGGGAAGAAGACCGCACAGGTCACGGCCACGAGGCTGCCCAGGGAATTGCCCACGAGCACCGCGGGGCCTTGGACCACCTGTTCGAGAAAGCCTTGGAGCTGCCGGGCCCAGAGCCGGTTGTCGAGCGGGCGATGGCGCCGGTGCCGCGGTTGGCTGGAGTCGCCAAAGCCCACGAGGTCCAAGGCGTAGACGCACCAGCCGGCCTCGGCGAGCGCGGCGGCGTTGCTGCGCCAGTGACCGCTGGCTGCGCCAAAGCCATGGATGAGCACTAGGGCGGGGGCCGCTCGCTCGCCGAGGACACGCCAGTGGCAGGCATGGCCCTGCCAATGCCAGGTCCCGTGCTCTCCCCAATGCACCCCCGCAGAGGCAGGCTGGAGATCCAATCGCGGTGGCGCAGTCACAGTGGCCGACACGGCTAGCCCAGCTCACTATTGCGAAGGAGCGGCGCAACTGCTGCTGGGACCTGGCTTTTTTCGGCCGCAATCCCGCCCCTCCCGGGATGCCGGAGTGCTGCTGACCCGTTGGCTGACGCGGGAGCGCCCAGGGCGAGTGCTCGATCTGATGGCGGGCTGCGGGATCCGGGCCCTGCGCTATGGCCTTGAGGGCCGGGCCCAGGAGGTGTGGGCGAACGATGCCGATGGCGATCGCTTGCCCCTGCTGAAGCAGAACCTGCAGCCCTTGCAGAAGCGTCGGCTGGAGCTCAGTGCGCGAACGGCGCAGCACCTGTTGGCCGACTGTTTGATGCAGCAACGGCGGTTTGATCTGCTCGATCTCGATGCCTTTGGCTGCCCGACGGCCCTGGTGCCGCTGGCCCTGGAGGCCCTGGAATTCGGCGGAGTTCTCTACCTCGCCAGCACCGATGGCCGCTCCCCCACTGGCCATGACCGACCGGCGGCGATCCGCTCCCTGGGGGCCGCCGCCCGGGCCCACCCCTCCAGTTGGGAGTTGGCCCTGCGCCTGCAGCTCGCCGTGGTGGCCAAGGCGGCCTGGGCGATGGGGCGCGGGATTCGGCCTCTCTTCTCGTTTAGCGAGGGCCGGACCTTCCGGACGGCGATTCAATTGCGGCGTCGCCCTGAGCCTCGCGAAGAGGAGCAGCTCGGCCTGTGGGCCTACTGCCATCGCTGCGCCGAGCAGTCCCAACAAAGCCTGCTGCGCCTGCGCCGCTGGCCGGCCTGCGGTTGCGGCGACGACCCGGCGGCCCCCCTATCGATTTCAGGACCCCTTTGGCTGGGGCCCCTTCAAGACCCCCTGGTCTTGGGGGAGCTGCTGCAGGAGGCGGAGGGATTGCCCGAGGCGAGTGTGGCGTCAGCCAGTCGGCGCCTGCTGGAGGGACTGCGGGTAGATGACGGGCTGCCGGTCTCCTGTTGGCCCGTCGATGCCCTGGCCAAACGCCTTGGTGGCGGGCCGCCCCGCTTGGATGCGTTGATCGCGTGTCTGCGGGCTGAGGGCTTTTCGGCCCAGCGCTCCGGGGTGATGTCTGCTCAGTTCCGCTGCAATGCGCCCTTTTCGCGCGTGGTGGAGCTGGCTTCTGCGCTAAACAGGTAGCCGTTACGGCTTGGGTTCATGGCCTCGGAAATCTTCGGCACCGCAGCGCTGTTCTGGGTTTTGATCCCCCTGGGTCTGGTGGGTGGCGCCCTGCTGCTGAAGCTCCAAGGCGACAACTGATCGCTAAATCGCGGGCTGGATCGGCTCGCCTTTAGGCTCGCTCCTCTCTTGAGGCAGCTCGATGCAGGTCCTGGTGATCGGTGGAACCGGAACCCTGGGTCGCCAGATCGCGCGTCAGGCCTTGGACGCCGGCCACCAGGTTCGCTGCATGGTGCGCTCGCCGCGAAAGGCCGCGTTCCTCCAGGAGTGGGGTTGTGAGCTGACCCGCGGCGACCTGCTTGAGCCCGACAGCCTCGACTACGCCCTGGAGGGTCAAGAGGCGGTCATTGACGCGGCGACGGCGCGGGCAACGGATCCCGGCAGCGTCTACGACACCGACTGGACCGGAAAGCTCAACCTTCTGAACGCCTGTGAGCGGGCTGGTGTCAAGCGTTTCGTTTTCCTTTCGCTGCTCGGAGCGGAGAAACATCGTGATGTCCCCTTGATGGACATCAAGCACTGCACCGAGCGGGCCCTGATCGACTCCGACTTCGATTACACGATTTTGCGTGGAGTGGCTTTCATGCAGGGCCTGATCAGCCAGATCGCGATCCCGGTTCTTGAAAGTCAGACGGTTTGGGTGAGCGGCACGCCGACGCCGATCGCCTACATGAACACCCAGGATCTTGCCCGCTTTGCCGTGGCGGCTTTGAGCCGAGCCGAAACCAGCCGCAAGGCCTTCCCTGTGGTGGGGAACCGTGCTTGGAGCACCGGTGAGATCACCCAGATGTGTGAGAAGTACACCGCCAAGAGCGCCCGCGTGATCCGCGTGCAGCCCTTCCTGCTGCGACTGATGCAGAGCATCAGCGCCTTCTTTGAGCCCTCGGTGAACGTTGCAGAGCGCCTGGCCTTTGACAAGGTGATGGGAGGCGGCGAAGCCCTCTCGGCACCGATGGAGGAGAGCTATGCCGCCTTTGGCCTCGATCCGGCGGAGACCACCGACATGGAGGCCTACCTGAAGGAGTACTACGACACGATCCTCAAGCGCCTGCGGGACATGGAGGCGGATCTGGACAAGGACGCCAAGAAGAAACTGCCCTTCTGACCCCCTGGCAACTGAACTGGTTCGCTTGTACTATTGACCTGGTTTGGAGGTGATTCGGTGGCCATTGCTCAGATCAAAAACCTGCAACGCCGCCTCGGTTTGCTTGAGCAAGAGGCCGTCGAAGAGGTGAGCCGTGCCTGTGG
>JAAZUZ010000118.1 GCA_018623875.1 Synechococcus sp. HW_metabat.21 | reverse complement strand
CCTCGGGCCGGGGGCAGAAGCCAAAGCCGTAGAGATCGGGGATGAACAGTTGGGCGTGGTCCGATAGCAGGGGGCTCAGCCGCCGGAACTCCTGGTGGGAGCTATCGAAACCATGCAGGAGCAGCACCGGAGGACCGGAGCCGAGCACCGCGACGGGCCAGGGCTCGCTGGTTTGGCTGCAGGCATTGGGCAGCTCCCACCACTGCACCGCCTGGGCAATGGCTTGACCTTGGGGATCCAGCAGGGTTTTGGCGGCGCGCTCCAGCAGCTGCCGCTGATCCAGGGCCTCAGGCATCAACCGTGCTCAGGGCCGCGGTGGTGCTGACGAGGGCCGCCAGCACATCGGCCGGACCGACGGCGAAGGGCAGGTGATGCAGATCCGATCCCGGGCGGCAGGCAAACTCCGCCACCGCTTGCAGCTCCGCGAGGCTGGCCTGCTCCAGCCCCAGGTCCGCCAGGCTGACCGGCAGGTTCAGGCGCTGGAAGAAGGGCAGCAGTTGGCGCCGGGCTTGGGCCGCCAGTTGGCTGCCCCCGACGCTTTCCTCCAGGCGCAGCTGCACCAGGATTCCAAAGCCGACCTTCTCACCATGGAGTTGACCGTGGCTGGCCTCGAGCTGGGTCAGGCCGTTGTGCACGGCGTGGGCGGCCACGGTGCGGCAGCGGGCGCCGCCAATGCCGCCGATCAGGCCGGCGGTGAGGCCGCTGGCTTCCGCGACCCGGACCCAGGCTTCGCCGCCCACCTCCGTGAGGGCCTGCTCGGCTTCGAGCAGCAGTTGATCCCGCAGGACACGGGCTTGCTGCACCGCTTGTTGCACGAGACCGTCGCGGCTGGCGCCGCTGCTGACGGAGGCCTCGTACCACTTGGCCATGGCATCGGCGATGCCGCTGGCCAGGGTCCGCTGGGGGGCAGAGGCCACCAGAGCGTGGTCAAAGACCAGCAGCTCGGGGCAGTGATCGAGGGCGACATCCCCCTCGAACGCACCTTGGGGGCTGTAGAGATTGGCCAGAGCCGTCCAGCCCGCACAGGTGGCCGCGCTGCTGGGGACGGTGATGCAGGGGAGGCCGAGGCGGTGGGCCAGCAACTTGCCGGCATCGAGCACCTTGCCGCCGCCACAGGCCACAACCCCGTCGCAGCCATTGGCTTGGCTGAGCTCAGCGAGGCGCCCGAGGTCGGCTTCGCAGCAGTCGAACTCCAGTTCCGCACTGGTCACCCGCAGACCGTGCTGCTTCAGGTCGCTCTTCAGCCCTTCGCGCAGGGCTTGGGTGGCAGCGCTGCGGCCGAGCAGCAATGGCGCGTGGCAGAGGCCAGCGATTAGGGGCAGGGCCTCAGCCCAGGCTCCTTCGCCGCGCAGCACGGTGGCTGGGGCAATGGCGTGTTGCTGCAGGGAGGATGCGGCCATGGGCTCGAGTCCAGAAAATCACTCTAAAAGTGGTGTGGTTGCCTCTGATTGATGGGAGCGCATCACCAGCGTCACGGCGGCGCAGCTGCAGCGTTTCGCTGGAGTGTTCTGCTCAATGCCCTGCTGACTGGGGCCCAGTTGGCGATTGGCTTTGGCTTTGGCTCGCTGGCCCTGATCGGCGATGCGATCCACAACCTGGGGGATGTGGTCGGTCTGCTCCTGGCCTGGGGCGCCGAGCGGCTGAGCCTGCGTCCTGCCCGCGGTCGCTTCACCTATGGCTACTGACGCAGCACCCACCTGGCGGCTTTGATCAACGGCTTGTTGGTCTTTGCTGCGGGGCTCCTGGTGGTGGTGGAGGGGTTGGACCGCCTTCAGCGGCCTGAACCCCTGGTGGCCGGCCCCGTTGCGGTGGCGGCCTCCGCAGGCATTGCGATCAACCTGCTTTCGGCTCGACTCTTTGGCGGGGAATCCCACCTGGATCTCAACCGCCGGGCCGCGGTGCTGCATCTCTTAAGTGATGCCGCGGTCTCCGCGGCGGTCTTGCTCAGCGCGATCTTGGTGGCGCTGAGCGGTCGAACCGAGCTGGACGCGATTACGGCCATCGCGGTTGGTGCGGCCGTCATGGTCAGTGCCTACGGACTGCTCAAGCAAGCCCTGGCGGCCAGCCTGGATGCGGTGCCCGAGGGCCAGGACCTGCAGCTGATCGAGCTGGCCTTGCGTGGGTTGCCCGGAGTGATAGCGGTCAGCGAATTGCATGTCTGGGGCTTGGGGGGACGCCGGGTTGCCCTGACGGCCCATCTCCAGGTGCAGGGCGTCCCGGCCTCCGATCTGCTGCGGCGTGGGGAGGAGCGCTTGCGGCAGCTGGGCATTGAGCACAGCACCCTGCAGGTTGAGCCCATTCCCTAGGGACCATTCGGTTTCCCGCTACCCATTTCGCACTTGTCCCGTCAGATTGGATGGAGGTCGAGTCGGCGGCGAATGGCAAGACGGGGTTGGAGGCGGCGCCTGGGGAATGCCCTGATTCGTTGGGGGCAGGCTTTGAAACCCGCGAGCGCAGCGATACGCCCTGCCCCGACGCCCCAGAAGCGCTCCGCGGTCAGTCAAATGCCTGGCCTGCGCTCCCCGTTGACCATTGATAAAGCGGTTCGCGACCGGGACCTGAGCGTCCTTAAGCGTGAGGCCAGTGATGCCTTGGCGGCCCTGGGTGCTGCCCATGCGGTGGTCAGTTCCGCGCGGCTGGCCCAGATCCAGACGATCCGCACGGAGGTCGATCGCGGAACGGTCGAGCAGGACGCCTTGATCGAGGTCGCGGGTGATTACCAGGCTTGGCAGAACGACCAGGTCCGTTTGTTTGACGCGTTGGCCTTGGTTCTCGGCATCACCGTCCCTGAGGGGTCGGCCTTCGATCAGATCGATGAGGAGATGGAGGCGGCAGCGGCAGACCACCTCAATGCCCTGACGGCCGAGTACCAGCGGCGTTTGCTGACCGATCAGTTTGAAGCGGGGCCTAAGGAGGGCTGACCCTTTGATTTAGGTCTGCTGTCTTTTCGTAGACATCACGAGAACAGGCGCTGTATTGGGGGCTGGCATTCGGGCTGCTCCCTTGACCATCCGGATTGGCATCAATGGTTTTGGTCGCATCGGACGCCTGGCCTTCCGGCGGGCGATGGTGACTCCAGGCGTTGAGGTTGCTGGCATCAATGACCTGATTGATGTCGATTACCTGGCCTATCTGCTTCGCTACGACTCCACCCATGGCCGTTTCAAGGGCGAGGTCAAGGTCGAGAACGGTCAGCTGGTGGTGGATGGACAGGTCATCCGGATCACGGCGGAGCGCGATCCAAGCAACCTGAAGTGGGATGCCATTGGTGTTGACACCGTGCTGGAGAGCACGGGCTTCTTCCTGACGGATCCACTGGCCCGCACCCACATTGAGGCCGGCGCCAAGCGGGTGGTGATGAGTGCCCCCTCCAAGGACGAGACCCCGATGTTCGTGATGGGGGTGAATCACAGCAGCTACAGCGGCCAGGAGATCGTCTCCAACGCCAGCTGCACGACCAACTGCCTCGCCCCCCTGGCCAAGGTTGTCCACGACAACTTCGGCATCGTCAGTGGCTTGATGAGCACTGTTCATGCCACGACGGCCACCCAAAAACCGGTGGATAGCCCCTCGCTGAAGGACTGGCGCGGCGGTCGCGGTGCTGGTCAGAGCATCATTCCCAGCTCGACCGGTGCCGCCAAGGCGGTCGGCCGGGTCATCCCCGAACTCAACGGCAAGCTCACCGGAATGGCGTTCCGGGTGCCCACCCCGGATGTCTCGGTGGTGGACCTCACCGTGAACCTGGCTAAGCCCGCCAGCTACGACGAGGTCAAAGCCGCCATGAAGTTGGCCTCAGAGGGCGATCTGAAGGGCGTCCTTGGATACACAGAAGACCATGTGGTCTCGAACGATTTTCTCGGGGAAAGCTGCACTTCGGTCTTCGATGCCGGTGCCGGCATGGCCCTGAGCGACACCTTTATGAAGTTGGTGTCCTGGTACGACAACGAGTGGGCCTACAGCTGCAAGTGCATTGACCTGATCCGTCACATGGCCGCGGTGAGCTGAAACCAGAGGGGCAGGCTGATCAGCGCGAGCCCGCTGCTCCAGAGCACCAATCGGGCAGCGGGCAGGGTCTCCTGGTCGCTGCCGTTTTGAACATCGGTGGCTT
Source organism: Synechococcus sp. HW_metabat.21 (assembly GCA_018623875.1). Classification (GTDB taxonomy): domain Bacteria; phylum Cyanobacteriota; class Cyanobacteriia; order PCC-6307; family Cyanobiaceae; genus Vulcanococcus. The sequence continues at coordinate 1,463 of JAAZUZ010000118.1, read as the reverse complement.
CGGCGAGCAGCAGCACGGACATCGCCGTCGGGGCGGCGGCCTGCAGCACCAGGGCTTCCCGCATCAGCTCGGGCAGTTGCAGCAGGCTGGTGACCAGGGCCATCACGGCCGGTAGTGCCAAGAGCTTGATGGCGAGGGCTGCGTGGAGCGACGGGCGCGGGCTGTCGTCCGGATGGATCCGCCGGAGGACAAGCCCCAGACGCATGCCCACCAGCAGCAGGAGCAGCCAGAGCACCAGCCGAGCGGGAAGCCAGAGCCACTGCCCGAAGAGGGATCCCCAAGGGCTGAGCCCGATGGGGAGCGCCAGCAGGAGCGCTTGGACGACCGGCGTTCTCAGTAAGGAGAGAGCACTGGGCCTGCTCTGACCTGGAGAGAGCAGGAGCGGACCTGCGCTCCAGGTGATCAAGGTGCCGATGAGGTCATAAATGACGCTGAAGCCGAGGGCCTCGCTGGGTAGGAGGGCGATGGCCACCGGCAGACCGAAATAACCGGTGTTGCCGACCATGGCTCCCAGCTGCAGGCTGCGACTGGGTAGGAGTGATGGGAGCTGGCGGCAGAGCAGTAGGCCGCCGCTGGTGATCGCCGCGATCAGCCCAGCCATGGGGATGCTGCTGGGGGGCAGACCACTCTTCAGCAGCAGTCCGGTCAGGCTTAAGGGCATGCCCCACCGCAGAAGAGCGGGGGCGAGTTGGCCTGGAAGTGCGGGAAAGCGTTGGCCCAGCCAGAACCCAGCCAGTAGGCATGGGCCGAGTTCCAGCAACAGACGCACCATGGCCGCAGCCTGGCAGGTTGCCGCAGGTCCTGGGCAGAGCTAACCAGTGGTTAGCCGTTGCTGGGGGAGCTGTGGACGACAGACCGATCACACCCCATGCGGTTCCGATGTTTGATTCGGACGGCAACCTCACCTATGTGGGGGATGACGGACGTCGGTACGTCGTGGGTCCCCTGCCGGAAACCGATGAGGCGAACGTCGACCGTGTGATGGAGCGGCTGCGGGAGGGACAGGTTCTGTTCTCCCAGATCGAGCAGCTCTCAGGCCAGTGGCTGGACCATGTCAGTGGAGCGGATCTGGAGCGTCATTCAGCCCTGGCTCTCTTGCTGACGACTTTGGAGACCTTCCTCTCGGATCCGGAGTCCGGCGAGGACATCTGATTGACGCAGGTCGGTATCGGAGGCGACAGCGGCTCTGGTATGTTTCTGGGCCGCTCAGCGATCGCGAGATCACGGGCGGCGAACCGAAAGCCAGGTCAATCCTGTGATGTAGGTTCGATTGGCGGCAGCGATGCCGCTGGTGAACTGAAAGCCAGGGAGACCCGGTGATGTAAGTTCAACAAGCGGTCGAGAGGCCGCGGACCGAGAGCCCGAAAGACCTGAGAGGGTCGAGCTGAGAAGCGTGTGGCGATCGGAGCACCTGGACAACTGAACGTTTAGGAACTGACGCTTTCACTGCGTTAGTCGCGACT
>JAAZUZ010000017.1 GCA_018623875.1 Synechococcus sp. HW_metabat.21 | reverse complement strand
TCGCTGAGAAGTCCAAGAAGCTGATCGATCAGGACCAGGTTCCGGTCGTATTCGGCGGCTGGACCTCCGCTAGCCGCAAGGCGATGCTGCCGGTCTACGAGTCGAAGGATGCCTTCCTCTACTACCCGATTCAGTACGAGGGTCAGGAGTGTTCCAAGAACATCTTCTACACCGGTGCGACTCCGAACCAGCAATCCGAGCCCGCCACCGAGTTCATGTTTAAGAAGTCGCCTGCCGCTGGCAAGCCCTTCTTCCTGGTCGGATCGGATTACGTCTTCCCCCGCACCTCTAACACCATCACCAAGCAGCAGCTCAAGTCGCTGGGCGGCAAGGTTGTGGGTGAGGACTATCTGCCTCTCGGTAACACCGAAGTGGCTCCGATCATCGCCAAGATCAAGAAGGCGATGCCCAACGGTGGTGTGATCATCAACACCCTGAATGGTGACCAGAACGTTGCTTTCTTCAAGCAGATCCAGGATGCCGGTCTGACCCCGGCCAATGGCTACTACGTGATGAGCTATTCCATCGCGGAAGAAGAGATCAGCACCATTGGACCTGAGTTCCTCGAGGGCCACTACGGCGCTTGGAACTACATGATGTCGATCGACACCCCGGCATCGAAGAAGTTCGCCGCTGACTTCAAGAAGAAGTACGGCAGCGATCGCATGGTCGCTGACCCGCAAGAGTCGGCCTACAACATGGTTTACCTCTGGAAGGCCGCCGTCGAGAAGGCCAACAGCTTCGATGACGACAAGGTCCGCGAAGCCCTGATCGGCATTGAATTCGATGCACCCCAGGGCAAGGTCAAGGTGATGCCCAACCATCACCTCTCCCAGACCGTGCGCATCGGTGAGATCACCAAGGACGGTCAGTTCAAGATCCTCCAGTCCACCAACGGTCCTGTGGCTCCTCAGGCCTGGAACCAGTACGAGCCCAGCTCCAAGGGCTACGCCTGCGACTGGACGGATGCCAAGAAGGGTGAGCGCTACAAGCTCTGATCGCCCTCTCCGGCCGCTCTGACTGATGGGGGAGTCCTTCCGGGGACTCCTCTTTTTCTGCTTTCTCCCCTGCTTGCCTGCTTCGGACTTCCGTGCAACTGCTGTTTGAAAGCCTCTTCAACGGCGTGGCCATCGGCTCGGTGTTGCTGATGGCCGCCCTTGGACTGGCGATCGTGTTTGGCTTGATGGGGGTGATCAACCTCGCCCATGGCGAGCTGATCATGCTCGGTGCCTACACGACCTACGTCGTGCAGCTGATCTTCAAGCTGCCGGCCTTTGAACCCGTTTACAACCTCTATGTCTTGGTGGCGATTCCGCTGGCCTTCGTGGTGAGCGGTGTCGTCGGAATCCTGTTGGAGCGGACGGTGATTCGCCGTCTTTATGGCAATCCCCTCGAGACCTTGCTGGCGACCTGGGGGGTAAGCCTGATCCTGCAGCAGTTCGTCCGCAGTGTTCCCCTGGCCACTGCCGCTGGCTTGGTGCTCGCACTGGTCGTCGGCTTCAGCTTGCCATTGGTGTTGCCCGCTTCCCTGCTTGAGGGACCGCGGGCACGGCTCGTCCGTGCTGGTTGTTGGGCCACCTCGGCCTTGTCCGGGGTGCTCTTGGCGGGTGGTCTGGCTTCTCAGATCTCGCGGATTGCCCGAGCCACGTCCAGAAACGTCGATGTGACGGCGCCGCGATGGATGCGTGGTGGCTTGGAGTGGGCCGATCTCACCCTGCCGGTGCCTCGGCTGGTGATCATCGTGATGACAATCGTCTCGGTGCTTGGCGTCACCCTCTTCCTGAACCGCAGCGTTTGGGGAACACGCATCCGCGCCGTGACCCAGAACCGGTCCATGAGTGACTGCCTGGGCATTCCCACGGACACCGTCGACGTCCTGACCTTCGGTATTGGATCTGGACTGGCGGGGATCGCCGGCGTTGCGGTCTCACTCCTCGGCTCGGTAGGGCCGAATGTGGGCGGCTCTTACATCGTCGGCTGCTTCATGGTTGTGGTCCTCGGCGGGGTGGGCAATCTCTTTGGCGCCGTCCTTGCGTCATTCGCCATTGGATGGCTCACGGATCTGATCGGCGCCGGCCGTCTGCTGACGCTTTGGCCTGCGATGCCGCCTCCACTGGCCGCCACGGTGCAGTTCTTTGCCACGACGAGCATGGCGCAGGTGATGGTCTTCGCCCTGATCGTTCTGTTCTTGCAATTCCGTCCCGCGGGCCTCTTCCCGCAGAAGGGACGGATGGTGGAGGTCTGAGCCGATGTTTCAGCGTTTTCAGCAGTCCCGCTGGCCGCAGCTTCTGGTGTGGGTGTTGATCATTGCCGCGATCGTCGCGGCACCCGCGGTCCTGCCCGTGTTCCGCCTCAACCTGCTGGGCCGTTTCCTCTCGCTGGCGATTGTTGCCCTGGGCATTGATCTGATCTGGGGTTTCACCGGGCTGCTCAGCCTGGGGCAGGGGATCTTTTTTGCCTTGGGCGGCTATGCCGCGGCGATGTATCTGCAGCTCAATAGCTCTTCTGGTTTCCCCAATGGCATTCCGGAGTTCTTCGGCCTCTATGGCGTGAAGCAGCTTCCGGCGTTTTGGCAGCCCTTCCATTCGCCCTTGTTCACCCTGGTGGCGATCTGGTTGATCCCGGCCGTTCTGGCGGCCGTACTCGGCAACCTGGTGTTTCGCAACCGCATCAAAGGGGTCTACTTCTCGATCCTGACCCAGGCGGCCCTGCTGGTCTTTTTCAACTTCTTCAACGGCCAGCAAAAACTGATCAACGGCACCAACGGTCTCAAGACCGATGTGACCCAATTGTTTGGACAGATGGTGGGATCGCCGGAGATGCAGCGCGGCTTCTTCTGGTTCACCGCGCTGATGGTGATCGCGGCTTGGGTTTTTGTGCGTTGGGTGGTGCGCGGTCGCTTCGGCGATGTCCTGATCGCCATTCGCGATGACGAACCGCGGCTGCGCTTTGCGGGGTTTAACCCGACCCTCTTCAAGACGATCGTCTTCGCGATCGCAGGTGGTTTGGCTGGCATTGGGGGGGCGCTCTACACGGTGCAATCCGGGATCGTCTCGCCCCAATACATGACCGTTCCCTTCTCAATCGAGATGGTGATTTGGGTCGCCGTGGGCGGTCGCGGCACGTTGGTGGGCGCCATCTTGGGCGCCGTCGCGATCAACTACGCCAAGAGCCTGGTTAGTGAGGCCATGCCTCAGAGCTGGCTCTTCATCCAAGGCGGCCTGTTCATCTTGGTGGTCACCGCCTTGCCGGAGGGCGTCATCGGTTGGTGGCGTAGCGATGGCCCCCGCAACTTGCTCACGCGCCTGGGCATCACCCGGCGCATTGGCACCTATCCGCAACTGGAACTGGACGGACAAGAGGAGGTTCAGCCATGAGTGCCCCCCTGCTTGAACTGCGCGAGATCACCGTCAGCTTTGACGGATTCCTGGCCCTGCGTGATCTCAACCTCAGCCTCCAGCCCGGAGAGCTGCGGGCGGTTATTGGCCCCAACGGGGCGGGCAAGACCACCTTCTTGGATGTGATCACGGGCAAGACCGCACCCACCGAAGGGGATGTCCTTTTTCAGGGACGCTCCCTGGTGGGCCGCGCGGAGCACCGCATCGCCAGGTTGGGCATTGGGCGCAAATTCCAGAGCCCTCGCGTTTTTGAGAAGCTCAGCGTTCAGGAGAATTTGGCCTTGGCGGTGAGTCGCCCCAAGCAGCCCTGGCCTCTCCTGTTTGGTCGCCTCGGCGGCCAGGAGCGAGAGCGGGTGCATCACCTGATGGGCATCGTCAATCTGCAGAGCCGTGCGGACTGGGAAGCCGGAGCCCTCTCCCACGGCCAGAAGCAATGGCTCGAGATCGCGATGCTGGTGGGCCAGGACCCCGACCTGCTGCTGGTGGATGAACCGGTGGCGGGTCTGACCGATGAGGAAACCGACCTCACCGCCGACTTACTCAAGTCCCTTGCCGGAGACCACACGGTGCTCGTGATTGAGCACGACATGGAGTTCATCCGTCGCCTGGAGAGTCCTGTGACGGTGCTGCACCAGGGGCATGTGCTCTGTGAAGGAACCATGGATCAGGTCCAGGCCGATCCCCGGGTGATTGAGGTCTACCTCGGAACATCAGAGGAGGAACAGTCATGACCGCCCTGTTGGAGATCCGTGGGCTGAACACCTATTACGGCGAGAGCCACATCCTGCGGGACGTCGATCTCACCGTGAATGCCGGGGAGATGGTCTGCCTAATTGGCCGCAATGGGGTGGGAAAGACCACCCTGCTGAAGTCGCTCATCGGCCTGCTTCGCGCCCGTCAGGGCTCCATCGTCTTCAACGGTGCTGTCCTGGATCGCCAGGCGCCCCATCAACGGGCGCGAGCTGGCTTGGGGTATGTGCCGCAGGGACGAGAAATCATCCCGCAACTGACCGTGGAGGAGAACTTGATGCTCGGCATGGAGGCGCTTCCCGGGGGATTAGCGCGCCATCGCCGCATTGATCCTTTTGTCTACGAGCTCTTCCCGATCCTGCGCGAGTTCTTGCCTCGAAAGGGCGGGGACCTGAGCGGTGGTCAGCAGCAGCAACTGGCGATTGCCCGGGCACTCCTTGGGCAGCCCCAATTGCTGCTGTTGGATGAGCCCACCGAGGGGATTCAGCCCAACATCGTTCAGGACATTGAGTCCGCGGTGCGCCGGATCATTGCGGAGACCGGCATTGGCGTTCTGCTCGTCGAGCAACACCTCCATTTTGTTCGCCAGGCAGACCGTTACTACGCGATGCAACGGGGGGGCATCGTGGCCAGTGGCCCCACCGCCGAGTTGAGCCAAGACGTGGTCAATCGTTTCCTAAGCGTTTGATCTCAGTCCGCCACGAGTGGATCAAAGAGGGCCCTGATCTCCTGCCGGTTGTGGGGGCTTAGGGCTTGGCCATCCAGGCTTTCGATCGGTCTACAGCTGAGGCTGTTGATCAGCAGCCAGCGATCGCCGCTTTGGGGTTGGGCCTCGAGCCGCGATTCCTGGGCGAGGCCACGGCTCAGCAGTTGCCCGCGCATCACCCCCGGTAGGCAGCCGCTGCTGAGGGGTGGCGTGAGCCATTGGCCCTGGCGCTGCACCAGCAGGTTGGCGGCGGTTCCGCAGCAGAGCTCACCGCTTGTGCTCAGCAGTAGGGCGTCATCGGCTCCTGCCGCTTGGGCCTCGCGGCGGGCCTGGATGCCTTGCCCGTAGGCAAAGGTCTTGCAATGGCTCAAGCGGCTGGAGCCATTGCGCCGCTCATGGCGACTCACGATTGCTCGCACCGCTGAAAACTGGGGGGTGCTGGCACTGAGCTGCAGCCAGAAGCGCGGCGCGAGGACCTCCGGGCGATCCAGACCGCGGCCGCCACTGCCGCCACTCCAGTTCAGGCGCAGGGCGCCATGGCCATCGGTCAGATCGCAACGGGCAATGGCCTCCTCCACCAGTGGTTGGACCACGTCGGTCTGGGGTGGCTCGGGCAGGCCCAGCAGCGCGGCACTGCGGTGCCAGCGCTCGAGATGGGGCACGAGCAACCGGGCGCGTCCATCCAGCACCAGAACCGTTTCAAACAGACCGTCGGCCAGCAGGAGACCCCGGTCATTGAGGGGGAGTTCGGGCGCGTTCGCTTCGCCCCAGCGGCCATCGATCCAGCTCAGGCTGGGGCCCGTCATCCCAGGGCCTCCAGCAGCGGGTTCAGCTTCCAGCCCAATTCCTCGGCTTCGGCCTGGGGATCGGAGTCGGCCACGATGCCGCAGCCCGCATGGCAGCGCAGGGTGGTGCCGTGTTGGAGCACGGTGCGGATCAAGATGCTGCTGTCGAAGCTGCCATCCCAATCCCGCCGAAGCAAGGAGCCGCAGTAGGGCCCCCGGGCCACGGGTTCCAGTTCGGCGATGCGCTGGCAGGCCCGCAGCTTTGGTGCCCCGGTGATGGAGCCCCCTGGCCAGCAGGCCTGCAGGAGGTCGACCCAACTGGTGCCCGCCCGCAGTTGTCCGGTGACCACGGAGGTGAGGTGGTGAACCTGGGCGTAGCTCTCCAGGCCCACCAATTGCGGCACCTGGATCGAGCCGCTCTCGCAGGCCCGGCCGAGGTCGTTGCGCAAGAGATCGACGATCATCACGTTCTCGGCGCGGTCCTTGCTGCTGCAGACCAACTCCGCCGCCTGATCGGCGTCTTGCTCGGGATCGACCCTGCGCGGGCGGGTGCCTTTGATGGGACGCGTTTCGACCTTGCCGCTCGGGCTGACCTGCAGGAAGCGTTCCGGCGAGGCCGAGATCACCGCCTCCCCGGGGGCGACCACTAGGCCTGCAAAGGGAGCCGGGCAGCGCTGCCGCAAGCGCTCAAACAGCGCCAAGGGTTCAGCAGGGGCCTCCAGGGGACTGGAGCAGCAGGCCGTGAGGTTCGCCTGAAAGATGTCGCCGCTGGCGATGCGTTCACGGATCCGCTGCACCCCTTCGCTGAATTCTTTCGGGCTGCTGTGCCAGTGCCACTGGGCAATGGCTGTGGGCTCCGTGGGAGTGGCCTGGGTTCCAGGCAGTGCACTCGCCCAGGCGGCCATGGCCTCTAGGCGTGTGGGGTCGAGCCCCTCCAGCCAGAGCGTCTGCTCCTGCAGGTCGAAGCGAAAGATCGGATCGTGGCGTGCGATCCAGAGGGTCGCCATTGCATCGGCCTTCCAGTGGGCCGCAGGTTCCACCCAGGCGGCCGCTTCGTAGCTGAGCCAGCCGCACCAATGCCCCTCTCCCAGCTCGCGCAGCGCCGTGAAGGGATTGCGACTGCCGCTCTCCTCCGGCAGGCCGCGGCAGACGATCTGCTCGAGCGGGTCGGCGGCCAAGCTGGCCCAGCGCCCCAGGCTGCTGCCGTCCCCATCGAGCCAGATCAGCCCCTCCGAGCCAAAGCGCGCGGCCAGATGGCGGGCGAGGTCAGCGGGTTCAATCCAGGGGAGCGGCCGTTGGCTGGGCCGTGGAGCGCTGCCCATCGCTCAGGGGCTCGTCAGGTCGGGGCGCCCGGCCTCGATCAGGGCCGCATCGCGAATGCGGCAGCTATCGCAGACGCCGCATGGGTGTTCGCCGCCGCTGTAGCAACTCCAGGTCTGCTCAATCGGCACCCCCAAGCGCAGCGCTTCCTGGACGATCTTGGTCTTGCTCCACTCCACCAGGGGCGCCCAGAGCTGGGTGCCATGGCCCTCTCGGCCGGCCTTGCTGGCCAAGTCCGCCAGGGTCTGGAAGGCGCCCAGGTAATCCGGGCGGCAGTCCGGGTAGCCGGAGTAGTCGACCGCATTGACCCCCAGCACCAGCCGTTCGGCGCCGCGGGCTTCCGCCAGGCTGAGGCCGATGGCGATGAATACCGTGTTGCGCCCCGGGACGTAGGTGCTGGGAATCACGCCGTCCTGCACCCCTGCGTTGGGAACCTCCATGGCGGTGTCCGTCAGGGCGGACCCACCCCAGGCCGCCAGGTTGACGCTGATGCTGTGGTGTTCCGCCAGTCCCAGGGCCTGCGCGACCGCAGCGGCGGCCTGGAGTTCGCGCCGATGGCGCTGGCCGTAGTCAAACGAGAGGCCGATCACGCGGTAGCCCTCCGCTTGGGCGAGGGCGGCGGCGGTGGCGGAATCCAGCCCTCCGGAGAGCAGGGCGATGGCGGTGGGCAAGGCTTCGGTGGAGGGCACCGTCTCCATGATGCCCACCCGCCTCAGCGCACCCCGAGCCACTTGTGGGATTGCAGGCTCAGGCGCCAGCGGGGCCGGGCTTGCACGAACTCCAGGGACAAGGCCTGCCCTTCGCGGCAGTCCCAGCCGGGCTGCAGCAGCCACGTCGCCTGGGGGGCTTGGCTGGCGCTGACTTCGGCAAAGAGCAGGTCGGCGGCTTCGTGCACGACCACCTTCAGCTCATCGCAACGCTGCAGTAGCTCGGCCCGCGGCGGCTTGTGGCGCTTGGGCGAGAGGCTGACCCAATCCGGCGCGCCACTGAGGGGATCGACGCCGCTGGTTTCCAAGTGGATCGGTAGCGCGCAGCGCTGGCGGATGGCCGCGCAGAGGGGATCGAGGTCGTGGTGCAGCGGTTCTCCGCCGGTGATCACCACGAAGGCCGCCCCCGCGTCAGCCGCCTGGGCCGCGGCGTCGGCCAGGGCTTCGGGGCTCTGCTGCGGGTGAGCCGCGGCGGGCCAGGAGTGCTTGGTGTCGCACCAGCTACAGCCCACCGTGCAGCCCCCGAGACGGATGAAAAAAGCGCTGCGCCCGGCATGGATGCCCTCCCCCTGTAGGGAGTGGAAGGTCTCAACGACGGGTAGGCCGCTGGAGCCCAATGGCCCCTGCTCACTCATGCGCTGGCGGCGTTCGCCCCTTGGGCCATCGCTTCACTGGGGCTGGAGGGAAGCCGCTGTTGGGCCGCCTCGATCAGACCGCGGAAGAGCGGGTGGGGTTGGCCGGGACGGGACAGGAATTCAGGGTGGTACTGGCAGGCCGTGAAGAAGGGGTGGTTCTTCAGCTCAATCAGTTCCACCAGGCGGCCATCGGGGGAGGTGCCGCTGATCTCGTAGCCGGACTCCAGGAAGAGGTTCCGGTAGGCGTTGTTGAACTCGTAGCGGTGGCGGTGGCGTTCGTAGACCACTTCATCGCCGTAGAGGCGGTGGGCCAGGGTGCCTGGGGCGACCCGGCAGGGGTAGACGCCGAGGCGCATCGTGCCGCCGAGGTCGACCACGTCCTGTTGCTCGGGCAGCAGGTGAATCACCGGATGCGGGGTCTCCGCGTTGAGCTCGGCGCTGGTTGCACCGCTCAGGCCAGCCTGGTTACGCGCCCACTCGATCACGGCGCACTGCATGCCCAGGCAGAGGCCCAGGAAGGGGACCCGTTGCTCCCGTGCCCAACGGATGGCGGCCACCTTGCCATCGACGCCGCGGTTGCCGAAGCCCCCCGGGACGACCACAGCATCCATGCCGCGCAGCAGGGCATCGGCCCCTTGCTCTTCGATTTGTTCGGCGCAGATCCAGTGCAGATCCAGGGCGGCATCGCGCTCGATGCAGGCGTGGCGCAGGGCTTCCACCACCGAGAGGTAGGCGTCGTTGAGCTGCACGTACTTGCCCACCAGGGCCACCTTCACCGCGGCCCCGGGGTTGCGCAGCTTGGTGACCATCTGTTCCCAGCGCTGCATATCGGACTCGTGGTCCGTCATGTCCAGCAGATCGAGCACCTCGCGGCAGAGCCCCTCCTGCTCGAGGGTGATCGGAACCGCGTAGATGCTGTCGGCATCCAGGGCGGGGATGACAGCCCGGGTGGGGACGCCGCAGAAGCCGCCGATCTTGCCCTTGAGCTCTTCGTTGATCTCACGGTCGCTGCGGCAGACCAGGACGTCCGGCTGGATGCCAATCGAGCGCAGCTCCTTCACGGAGTGCTGGGTGGGTTTGGTCTTCAGTTCACCCGAGGTGCCGATGTAGGGCAGCAGGGTGACGTGGACATAGGCCGTGTCGTTGCGACCCACATCACCGCGGAATTCGCGGATGGCCTCCAGGAAGGGCAGCGATTCGATGTCGCCCACGGTGCCTCCGATCTCGGTGATCACGACATCGGCACCGCTGTTGGCGGCAACCCGGTGGATGCGCTCACGGATCTCGCCCGTGATGTGGGGGATCACCTGCACGGTGCCGCCGTTGTAGTCGCCGCGGCGCTCTTTGTTGATGACCGATTGGTAGATCGAGCCGGTGGTCACGCTGTTCAGACGCGACATCGCCGTGTCGGTGAAGCGCTCGTAGTGCCCCAGGTCGAGATCGGTCTCGGCGCCGTCTTCGGTGACGAAGACCTCACCGTGCTGGAACGGGCTCATCGTGCCCGGGTCCACGTTTAAGTACGGGTCGAGCTTCAGGATCGAAACGCTGTAGCCGCGGCTCTTGAGCAGGCGCCCCAAGCTGGCGGCCACGATCCCTTTGCCGATGCTGGAAACCACGCCACCGGTCACGAAGACGAATTTGGCCATGGCTCCTGAAGCGACCCTTCAATGTACCGGCCGGATCTAGGGGCCCTCGCCGCGAGGCCTATTGATCCAGGAGGCTGCGCAGCATCCAGGCGGTTTTCTCGTGGATCTGCAGCCGTTGGGTCAGCAGGTCTGCGGTCGGTTCATCACTGGCGGCCTCGGCCAGCGGGAAGATGCTGCGCGCGGTCCTGGCCACGGATTCATGGCCGCTGACCAGCAGCCGGACCATCTCCAAGGCGGGCGGTTGCTGCGGCGCTTCGGCAATGGAGGCCAGTTCGCCGAGGGCCGTGCCGCCATGGGGTGCGACGACCCCCAGGGCACGGATGCGCTCGGCGATGACATCGAGGGCGGTCCAGAGCTCCGTGTACTGGTCCATGAACATCAGGTGGAGCGTGTTGAACATCGGCCCGGTGACGTTCCAGTGGAAGCCGTGGGTGTTGCCGTAGAGGACGTAGGTGTCTGCGAGCAGCCGGCTGAGGCCCTGGGCGATCTCCTGCCGCTGGGCTTCAGGGATGCCGATGTCGATGCGGGGCATGGTGCTGGCCATCTCTCGTGCGCGCGTGCGTCTGCCCGATTGATAGCTGGATTTTCAGCCGCTGGGAGCGCTGTCTCCGTCGATGTTCAGCAAGTAGTCGTGCACCCGGCAGCGGCGCTGGGGTTGCCGCAGTTTCAGGAGGGCCCGGGTTTCGATCTGCCGGACCCGTTCGCGGGAGAGGTGCAGGTCTTCACCGATCTGGGAGAGGGTCTGGGGGGTGTCGTTCTCCAGGCCGAAGCGCAGGCGGATCACCTCGGCTTCACGGCCGCTGAGTTCCTCCAGGAGCGCTTCGAGGTCGTCGTGCAGTTCGGTCTTCGTCAGGGCCTGCTCGGGGGTGGCGTGGCCGTCCTCCAGTAGTTCCCCCAGCTCGGTGTCCATGTCGCGGCCCACCCGGGTGTCGAGGGAGATCGAGCGGGGCACCCGCATCAGGGTCATGCGGATCACCTCTTCGCTCAGCCCCAGTTCCTTGGAGAGGTCGGCGACGGAAGCCAAGCGGCCGTGTTCGCTGGCGATCTGCCGTTGGGCTTTTTTGATGCGGTTGAGCTTCTCGGTGACGTGGACCGGCAGGCGGATCGTTCGGCTTTGCGTCGCGATCGCCCGGGTGATCCCCTGGCGAATCCACCAGTAGGCGTAGGTGCTGAAGCGGAAGCCGCGGGTGGGGTCGTATTTCTCCACGGCCCGCTCCAGGCCGAGCGTGCCCTCTTGCACCAGGTCCAGCAGCTCCATGCCCCGTTGCTGGTACTTCTTGGCGACGGCCACCACAAGGCGCAGGTTGGCCTGAATCATCCGGTCCCTGGCCCGCCGCCCTTGGTGCAGAGCTTGCTTGAGCTCGCCACTGCTCAACGCCGAGAGGCGCGCCCAGGCCGCGTGGCCGGCCTTGAGGGCCTCCTTGAGCTCAGCGCCGCTGCGTTGCTGGTGCTCGGACCAGAGCTGCAGGCTGGGCCAGTGGCCGAGATGGGAGGCCAGTTGCTGGCGGCTGTGCTCCAGGTCCACGAGGGCCTGCAGTTCCTTGGATTGCTTGGCGAGGGTCCGGCGCTCCTGCAGCAGGTGTTCCCGGCGCTGGACCAGGCGAGCCAGGGTGAGCTCCTCCTCGTGGCTGAGCAGGTCAACGCGGCCGATGTCCTGCAGGTAGAGGCGCACCAGATCACTGCTGCCGCGCTTGCCGCCGGAGTTCGCTGGTGGACGGGGAGGACCTTTGGCCATAGGCCGATGGCGGATGCCAACACCAGCTTCGAGTCCCAATTGAGACGGTCCGCGAAAGCCTTGGTTTGTGTTCGGGTTCTGCGCCGGGCCGATCAGTCCTCGTCGTCCACCCAGGTGCTGGCTACATGCAGCTCCTGCAGCTGCTTCTCGGCCACGCCACCAGGGGCGTTGGTCATCAGGCAGCGCGCTTGTTGGGTCTTGGGGAAGGCGATGGTGTCGCGGATCGACTCCTCGCCTGCCAGCAGCATCACCATCCGGTCCAGGCCGAAGGCCAAACCGCCGTGCGGCGGGGCGCCCATGTCGAGGGCTTCCATCAGGAAGCCGAACTGGGCATTGGCTTCTTCGAGGGGCAGGCCCACGGTTTCCAGCACCTGGCGCTGCAGCGCCGAGTCGTGGATGCGCAGGGAGCCGCCGCCGAGCTCCAGGCCGTTGAGGACCAAGTCGTAGGCCTGGGCGCGGGCCCCGGGCAGGGTCTGGGCCCACTGGCTGGCATCGCTGCCCAGATCATCCGTATTGGGGGCGCAGAAGGGGTGATGCAGGGCCTCGTAGCGGTTCTCGTCGGCGTTGAACTCGAACATCGGGAAATCCACCACCCAGAGGAAGTTCCAGCTGTCGTTCTCGCTGTCGGTCTTGACCATGCCCAGTTCCCGGGCCAGGTACTGGCGCACGCGGTCCAGGGCCTTGTTCACGGTGGCGGTGTCGCCCGCACCAAACAGGATCAAGGTGCCGGGCTCGGCGCCGGTGCGCTCAAGCAGCTCGGCCTTCTTCTCATCGCTGAGGTTGTCCTTGATGGCGCCGATCGTGTCGATCTCACCGCCTTCGCGGACGCGGATGAAGGCCAGGCCACCGGCCCCCGCTTTTTGCGCTTCGCTGAAGACGTCCCCGCCGGGCTTGATGCGCACGTTGGAGACAGCGTCATTGCCGCCAGGAACGGCGATGCACTTGACCGAACCGCCGGAAGCCACGGCGCCGCTGAAGACCTTGAAGCCCATGTCGGCCACGAGGTCGCTGACGTTCACCAGCTCCATGCCGTAGCGGGTGTCGGGGCGATCGGTGCCGTAGCGCTCCATGGCGTCATGCCAGGTGAGCCGCGGGAAGGGGCGGGGCAGATCAATGCCTTTGACGCTCTTCCAGATGGCCGCGATCAGGGATTCATTGAGCTCCAGGATCTGCTCTTGATCCATGAAGCTCATCTCCATGTCCAGCTGGGTGAATTCCGGCTGGCGATCGGCCCGCAGGTCTTCATCGCGGAAGCAGCGCGCCACTTGGTAGTAGCGCTCGATGCCACCCACCATCAGCAATTGCTTGAACAGCTGAGGGGATTGGGGCAGGGCAAACCACTCGCCGCCGCAGACCCGGCTGGGGAGGACGTAGTCGCGGGCGCCTTCGGGGGTGGAGCGGGTCAGGACCGGGGTTTCCACCTCGATGAAGCCCTGCTCTTCGAGGAAGCGGCGCGCCGCCTGGATGGTCTGGGCTCGCAACCTCAGGTTGCTGTTCATGCGCTCGCGGCGCAGGTCCAGGTAGCGGTGGCGCAGCCGCAGTTCTTCGCGGGTGTTCTCCTCGTCGTGCACCGAAACCGCGAAGGGCAGGTTGCCCTTGACGCTGTTCAGGACGGTGATGGCGCTTGCCAGCACCTCGATTTGGCCGGTGGGGAGCTTGTCGTTGATCGCATCGGCGGGGCGCTCGCGCACCTTGCCTTCCACCTGGATCACGGTCTCGTTGCGCAGGTGTTCCGCCACGGCGAACATCTCGGCGCCGTTGTCGGGGTCGACGGTGATCTGAACGGTGCCGCTGCGGTCGCGCAGGTCAATGAAGATCACGCCGCCGTGGTCACGGCTGCGGTCCACCCAGCCGCACAGCTGCACAGCCTGGCCGGTGGCGCTCTGACGCAGGTCGCCGCATCCGTGGCTGCGCATGTGGAAACAAGTGGGTGATCGGCGATTGTCCCACTTGGGGTGGGCTTAGCGCCGGTAGAAGGGGCGCCGCACCACTTCTGCGGCTTCGGCCTTACCCCGAATCTCGACCGCCAGGGTGGTCCCGAGCTTGGCGGCGCCGGTGGCCACGCTGGCCAGGGCAATCCCGGCTTGGAGGCTGGGGGACCAGGTGCCGCTGGTGACGGTTCCAACCACCTCTCCGTCCTGCAGGACCGGGTAGCCATGGCGGGGGATGGCCCGGCCCTGGAGCTTCAGTCCGACGAGGCGTCGCTTGATCCCGTCCGCGGTTTGTTGCTCGAGGACCGGGCGACCGATGAAGTCCTTGGGCATCTCTAGATGCACCAACCAGCCCAGGCTGGCCTCCAAGGGGGAGGTGCTTGCATCCATATCGCTGCCATAGAGATGCATGCCGGCTTCCAGGCGCAGGGTGTCGCGGGCGCCGAGGCCGCAGGGTTTGACGCCCCGCTCGAGGCAGGTCCGCCAGAAGCGTTGCCCGGCCTCGGCACAGAGCAGGAGCTCAAAGCCGTCCTCCCCGGTGTAACCGGTGCGGCCCACAAAGGCTTCGCCAATGCCAGGCAGCGCCAGCTCGCGGTGGCCAAAGCGGGGGAGTCCGGCCAGGGAGCAGCCGGCGAGCGCCTCCAGGTGCTGTGCGGCGTCCGGTCCCTGGAGGGCTAGGAGCGTGCCGGATCCTTTCAGGTCGATCAGTTCGATGCCGGCCGGCTCCAGTTGGCTGCGTATCCAGGCCGTATCGCTGCCTGCGCAGGCGGCATTGATGACCAGAACGAGCTCATGGACCTGCTCGCTCTCCAGCCAGCCCCGGTCGTAAATGATCAGGTCGTCCCGGATGCCCCCCTCGGCATTGAGCAGGACGGAATAGCAGGCTTCGCCGGGACCGATCCGAAAGAGATCGCTGGGCACCAGGCCCTGCATGGCGTCCTTGACGTTCGCCCCCCGGAGCCGCAGGACACCCATATGGGAGATGTCAAAGAGGCCGCAGTGGTTTCGCACGGCCTGGTGCTCGTCGATCAAGCCGCTGAATTGCACGGCCATCTCCCAGCCGGCGAAGGGCACCATCCGGCCGCCCGCCTCTTGCGCCGCATCGAACAGGGGCGTGCGCTCAAGGGAAGGCGAAGCAGCCATGGCGATCCAATGCTCAGCCGGATCCTATGGATCTCTTTCAACAAGAGGAAGAGAACCCGGAGCTTTTCGCCCTTCTATGGCCGGCTCAGGACGGCGTGATTACGTTTGGCAGCCCAAGCCCCCAGAGCGATAGGCCCGCGTCCTTGCTGCAGAAGTTGCCGCCACTGCGCCTCCCCGAAAGGGGTGGAGTTGGGTTGGTGCCGGCTGCGCAAGCTGCCGATTCATCCGGAGCTCGCCGGTGAGTTGTGGTGCCACCACTGGACGGCTCGGCCGCCGCGTCTTCCCGTGGTGGGTCAGGGCGACGGCCTGCGACCGGCAACGCGCGATCGCCAGCTCGCCCTGACGGACGTTCTTGAAAACTGAAGCAAAACCGAAGATCTCCCCTTTCTTTGGTTTTGTTGTGTGGGTGTCCTCGTTTGTCCGCTTGAAAGTGTCAAGGTGTCGGGATTAGGTCTCGGAGTTGTGGAGGTTTGAGGTCCATGGTCACTTCCACCGCCTCGACGCCGATTGAGCTGATGTCCGCCCAGGTGGACTGCGAGACCCTCTCGTTCCCCACGGGGGCCGCGATCTTCAGCAGCGGCCAGAGCGCCAACGCCATCTACGGCGTACGACGGGGCATCGTCGAAGTGATCGATGGCAGCGGTGCCAAGCTCTGCTGCCGCCCAGGCGAGCTCTTCAGCTACGAGGACATCGTCTGGAAGGACGGGGTCTACCGCAATGACGCCGTCGCCCGGACTCCTGTGGAGTTAGTGAAGCTCGATCGCCTGCGCTTCCTGAACCTGCTGCACAACCACCCCACCCTGGCGGTGCAGTTGATTGCGCAGCAGCACGAGCGCCTGCGGGAGCAGCGCGCCAGCGGCACCTGCGCCTACTGACTTCAGCGATCCAGCAGGAACAACAGGCTGCGAACCACCTTGGCGGCCAGAACGCTGCTCACCCCGGTGGGATCCAGCATCGGCGCCAGCTCCACCACGTCGGCCGCCACCAGGTTGTGGTGACGGAGTTCATCCACCAGGGCCGCAAAGTCGCTCCAGAGGAAGCCACCCGGTTCCGGGGTGCCCGTGCCGGCCATCACGGCTGGGTCAAACCAGTCCAGATCCACCGTGAGATAAAGCGGCTTGCCGCGCAGGGGCTTCAGCGCTTCGGCCATCCGCTCGATCGCCACCAGTCGCCCGGTCTGGCGCAGCTCTGAAAACTCCTCTCGGGTTCCGCTCCGGATGGCGATCTGCAGCAGCTCCTGGCTGGGGAGGACCTCCAGACAGCGGCGCATCGCGCAGGCATGGCTGTGGTTGGCCCCCAGCCATTCGTGGCGCAGGTCCGCGTGGGCATCCAGTTGCACCAGCACCAGGTCGGGGTGCTGTTCGGCCACGGCGGCGACCGCCCCGGAGCTGATCGAGTGTTCTCCCCCCAGCATCAGCGGTTTCAACCCCAGCCCCAGGACCGCTTCGGTGGCCTGCTTCACGGCGGCGACCACCGGCTCGGGGGCGCCAAAGGGGATGTCCACGGCGCCCAGGTCGGCGATGGCCAACTCCTCGAGATCCCGGTCGAGTTGGGGGCAGTAGCTCTCCAGGCCCGGACTCACCTCGCGGATGGCGGCTGGCCCAAAGCGGGTCCCCGGCCGGAAGGAGGTGGTGCCGTCGTAGGGCACGCCAAATAGACCCACCCGGCAGCCGGCGGGATCCCGCTGGCTCCCCATGTAGATGGCGCCGTCGCTGTCAAAGATGTCGTTCATGCGTTGATCGCGCGTTCCATGGCGGCGGGGATGGCATCAAAGGCGCCGCGCTGCCAGCGGGGACTCCAGATCTCACAGCCATCGACGACGGCCGCGGCACGGGAGGGATCCGGCTCCAGATAGCGGCGGCCGTCGATGGCGGCGAAGGTCCAACTCCACCAACCACTCGGGTACATCGGCACCCAGCCGTACATCGGATCGGCGTGGCCAAAGACCTCGCGGATCACCTTCACGGTGTCGATGTGGACCTGGCGGAAGGCCTCCGGCGATTCGCTTTGGGTTGCGAAGACACCGCCGGGCTTGAGGATGCGGCGGCACTGCTCAAAGAAGGCACGGTTGAACAGGCCTTCGGCGGGTCCCGCTGGATCGGAGCCGTCGACGATGACGACGTCGTAGCTGGCCTCCGCGGCGTTGGCCGCCCAAGCGATTCCGTCGCCAACGGTCAGGTGGAAGCGGGGATCGCTCCAGCAGCCTCCGCCAATGGAGGGGAGGTGTTCCTGGCTCCACTCCACGACCAGCCCGTCGATTTCCACCATGTCCAGGTGCTGAACCCCGGGGTGGCGCAGGCACTCACGGGCGGTGCCGCCATCGCCACCGCCAATCACCAGCACCCGCTCCACTGACGCGGCGCTGCAGAGGGCGGGGTGCACGATTGACTCGTGGTAATGCCGCTCCTGGCGCTCGGCGGTCATCCAGCAGCCGTCCAGCAGCAGACCTTTGCCGTAGCGCTCGCTCTCGATGATCGTGACCCGCTGGAACGGGGACTGCTTCTCCGCAATCACCCGCCCGGCGAGGCCGTAGCGGACACCATCAAAGACTTCGTCGACCCAGCCGGGTGTTGGGGCGGGAGCGGCACTGTCGGCCATCGCGAGGGCGTGGGGATGTCTCTCCAGATTTGCGCACCGTCGCCCCCCGCTTGAACGACGCCTTGATCTGCAGCTCCTCGCGCCATTCAGCGCGGTTGCGCTCCATCAGCTGCTCCCATCTCCTTCAGACCGGACCCCGCTGCTCGCTGCGGATCTGGGCCTTGGCCTGCTGCCAGAGGGTTTCCAGTTCGCGAATGCTGCGTCCTTGAAGGTC
>JAAZUZ010000117.1 GCA_018623875.1 Synechococcus sp. HW_metabat.21 | reverse complement strand
GCGAAGCGATCGCCGTGAATCTGCGGGAGATGTTCAAACTGCGGGTACCGATCCTGGCGACGGTCATCGGTGAAGGCGGCTCCGGCGGAGCCCTGGGCATCGGCGTTGCCGACCGGCTACTGATGTTCCAGCACAGCGTCTATACCGTGGCCAGCCCCGAGGCCTGCGCCTCGATCCTCTGGCGCGATGCCGGCAAGGCGCCCGTGGCCGCCGAAGCACTGAAAATCACTGCGCCGGATCTGCTGAAGCTCGGAATCATCGACGAGATCATTCCGGAGCCCTCCGGCGGCAACCACTGGGCCCCGCGCCAGGCGGCCGAGACCCTGAAGGCGGCTCTCCTGCAGCAACTTTCTCCGCTGCAGGCCCTCAGCGAAGAGCAGCTCATCGACCAGCGCTACGCGAAGTTCCGCCGCATGGGGCGCTTCCTGGAGTCAGGCGCCCAGGACGCGAGCCTGAGCTCTTAAGGTTTCCTTCGGTTTCCTTGGGGCCCCTAGGGCCCACGTGCGCCGTTGAGCACCTCCGCATCCGCCCAACCCCCCGTCGCCCTGATCACAGGGGCTTCCAGGGGCATTGGCGCTGCCGCGGCCCGGGCCTTCGCCCAGGCGGGCTATCAGCTCTTGCTCTTAGCGCGGTCCAAGCCCGATCTCGAGCAGCTGGCCACTGAACTGGGCAGCGCGAGCTGCCGCGTTGAAACCATCGCCGTTGACCTCTCTGATCCTCAGGCCATCGGCCCGGCTCTAGAAGACCTCCTCGGCCGGGGACTCGTTCCCACGGTGTTGATCAATAACGCCGGAGCGGCCTACACAGGCGCCCTCGCTGAGATGCCGCTGGAGCACTGGCAGTGGTTGTTGCAGCTCAACCTGACCAGCGTGGTTCAAACCTGCCAAGCGGTCCTGCCAGCCCTACGCCAGAGCCGTGGGCTCATCATCAACGTCAGCAGCCACGCGGCCCGCAATGCCTTCCCAGAGTGGGGGGCTTACTGCACGACGAAGGCGGCCCTTGCCTCCTTCAGCCGCTGCCTCGCTGAAGAAGAACGCCAGCACGGAATCCGTGTATCGACCCTCACATTGGGTGCGGTTAATACGCCCCTTTGGGACACCGAAACCGTCCACAGTTCTTTCGACCGGCGTGCCATGCTCACCCCAGAGCGCGTAGCCGAGACGCTGTTGTCTTTGGCTCAGCAACCTTCCTCCAACGCTGTGGAGGACATCACCCTTATGCCCGCCGCGGGCGTTCTTTGAACGCAGCCCGGGATTTGTTCATGACTTCAACCCTGCCCTCGAGTATTCCCGGTCAGCTGGCCCCCGTGAGCCGGCGTATCCGCGAACGCCTCGAGTCTGCTGGCGTCCCCTTCCTGGCGAACGACAACATCGCCGAGCACCTGAATGAGGGTGAACTCGATCAACTGGAGATCGAGGTCGCCGGCAAGGTGCGTGAGCTGCTGCGCAGCTTGGTGATCGATATCGACAACGACCACAACACCGAGGAAACAGCGGAGCGTGTGGCCCGCATGTACCTGCATGAGGTGTTCAAGGGTCGCTATCACCCCCAACCCAAGATTGCGAGCTTCCCCAACGTCAAAAAGCTCGACGAGATCTACACGGTTGGCCCCATCACGGTGCGTTCAGCCTGCTCCCATCACCTGGTGCCGATCCTGGGCAATTGCTGGATTGGGATCAAACCCGGTGAGCGTGTGATCGGCCTCTCCAAGTTCTCCCGTGTGGCCGACTGGGTCTTCTCCCGTCCCCACATCCAGGAGGAAGCGGTGATGATCCTGGCCGACGAGATCGAGCGCCTCTGCGAGCCCCAGGGCTTGGCCATCCTCGTCAAGGCCCAGCACTACTGCATGAAGTGGCGCGGCGTGAAAGAACCCCAGACCAGCATGGTGAACTCCATCGTCCGCGGCGACTTCCGCCACGACTCCAGTCTCAAAGCGGAGTTCTTCGAGCTGGTGAAACAGCAGGAGTCGATGCTGGGCTAAGGCGTCAGCACGGGACCAACCGGGGCCGAAGCGACCCGCTTCACCTGGCCGTCCTGCTTGACCACAGCCACCACCATCAGGTTTTGGCCGACATCGGCGGGTGCGGGCACGTAATCCGTGCCCTGGGCTGACTCAATCAGCAGCCACATCGTTGTTCCTGGGCTCCTGCGATACCAGTGGTACTGAGGGGTCCCAAGGGCTGCTTGGTCGTTCGCCTCGATGGTGGCCTGAAGCAACTCGCCTTCAATCGCCTCTCCAGCGATCACCAGCGCCTGAAGTCCGTTGATCTGCTGCTGGATCGCGCCTTCGAGCTCCAGGTCCGCGGAGATCTGATCGCGAAAGGTGTTGATCTGCTGTTGGGCACTCTCCGTGACCCCAGGAATGCACTGGAGGCTCGCTCCCACCAATCGGCAGCCCACCAGGTCCTGAGCCTGCGCAGCAAGGCCCGAGGCTAAGAAGAGGGCAACGAGCATGGAGGCAGGGCGCTGGGCGGCCATCGGCCTGGAGCTAACTGCTCAAATCCTGGCGAAAGGGAGCCAACGCGGCCACCAGCTGCTCCACCTTGACGAGGTCCTTATCCCCAGGGGCTCGCTCCACCCCACTGGACACATCCAGTCCGGAGGGGGGCTGATCCTGCAGCGCCTCCAGGGCCGGAGCGACACGCTCGGGATTCAAACCACCCGCCAGCCACCAGGGCAGCGGAGACTCAAATCCGCTGAGCCATTCGATGGGGATGCGGTGGCCGGTCCCCCCGAGCTGATCGGGCACCCAGGCATCCAGCAGCAAACCATCGACCACCGAGGCGTAGTCCAGGGCGCGCCGCAAATCCTTGGGCTGTCGAATGCGGAGTGCTTTCCAGAGGAGGAGATCGGGACCCAGGGCTTGCCGCAACTGCAGGCAACGCTCGGGGGTCTCCTGACCATGGAGCTGCAGCACCTGATGCCCCCCTGCAGGGCCAAGAACGGGCAGCTCCGCATCACTGGGGTCGGCCACCACCAGGACGCCAAGACAACGGCTCGAGGCCTGGTGAACCGCGGCAAACAACGCCGGCCTCGCGTCAGGCGCCAACCAACGGGGTGAGGCCTCGACGGCGATGACGCCGATGGCATCCACCCCCAAGGCGGCTACAGCGCTGGCCTGCTCAGGCGTGCGCAATCCACAGACCTTCAACCAAGGTTTGTGCCCAGGCAGGGAATCTGGACGCACCGTCATGCCGTGGCCCCTCGAAGCTGGTCCTTTCTAGGATCAGGGCAACGGACGAGGACGCGTGGGGGAAGGCTGGCAACTAATGCGGATCCGGGGCATTCCCCTGCGCATTCACCCCAGCTGGTTTCTGATCTTGGCCCTGGCCACCGTGGCCTTCCAACAGCAGTACAGCCAGCAATTCGCCGCCCAAACCCAGGAGCCCTGGCTCTGGGCGATTGGCCTACTCACCGCCCTGCTGCTCTTCCTCTCGGTGCTGCTCCATGAGCTGGGGCATTCACTGGTGGCCCTCAGCCAAGGGGTCAAGGTCCGCAGCATCACCCTCTTCCTTCTCGGCGGGGTGGCGAGCGTTGAGCGGGAGTGCCCGACAGCCATGGGCTCCTTCTGGGTCGCCGCCGCTGGACCACTGGTGAGCCTGGTGCTCTCCGCCCTTCTGCTGCTCAGCAGCCACAGCGCCAGCCATGCCTCCCCCCTGTTGGGTGCCATGGTCAGCGAACTGGGGGGCCTGAATCTGATCTTGGCCCTCTTCAACCTGTTGCCGGGACTGCCCCTGGATGGCGGCCTGATCCTCAAGGCCCTCGTCTGGCAGTTCACCGGCAGCCAACGCAAGGGCATCCAGGTCGCCACCGCTAGCGGCAAGGTGCTCGCCTTCACGGCCATCGGTCTGGGGGCCTTTCTGCTGCTGCGGGGGGCCGGGGTCGCAGGGATCTGGTTGATGCTGCTGGGCTGGTTTGGCCTTGGGGCGGCCCGCAATCAATCGCAGATGTTGGCGCTGCAGGGCGTCCTGCGCCGCTTGCAGGTCAAGGATGCCGCCCAACGACGCTTCCGGGTGCTCGAGGCCGACGCCACCCTGCGGGATCTGAGCCGGATTCGCCTGAACGATGAGAACGGACTGGCCGATTGGTTGCTGGTCTGTGATCGGGGCCGCTGGAAGGGCTTCATCACCGATGCCCCGCTGCAGGCCCTGCCCGTGCAGCGCTGGGATGAGGAGTGCATCGGCGACCACCTGCAGCCACTCGATCAGCTGCCGACGATCCGCGACAACACACCGCTTTGGCAGGCGATCCTCCAGCTCGACCAGCCTGAGGTGAATCGCCTCTTGGTGCTCGGTCCGGCGGGATTACCCAGTGGGACCTTGGAGCGGCCTGAGCTGGCGGAACGGGTGCTCAAGGAACTGGGGGTCCGCCTGCCCCTGCCCATCCTCGAAGCGGCTCGGCGTCAAGGCGTCTACCCCCTCGGGATGATGCTGCCGCCCGTGGCCCGCACCATCGAGAGCAATCCCGAGGCTTAAAGCGCGAGGGCAGACGGGTCACCAAGCGCTTCAATCTCGCCCCACTCCATGGAGCTCAGCTCTTGGTGCTGCAGTCGGCCGCCACAGAGGTGATCGCGCGCGGCCCGCTGCAACGCCTCCATCACCGCCGACTCAGGCAGGGGCTCAAGCGCAGGGGCCGGACTGGAGAAGACCTCCCGCCAGAGGTCCTGGGGCGGCTGAAGCAAGACACTGCCGTGCTGGAGCAGACAGGCCCCACGCCAGAGCTGGGCGCTGCCGATGCGCTTTGCACCATTGGCCTGGACCAAGTCAGCGGCCGTCCCGCTGGCGAAGCAATTGCCCCGTTGGGCCGCCGCTGCGGCCTTCACGGCGCCGAAGTGCAGCGGCACCCCCAAGGCCTCGAACGCCTCAACCAACCACTGACAGGCCTCGGCATAGGCCGTGAGCCGATGGGTCGTCCTTGGCCGACAAGCCATGGCATAGGTCAGCTCTCCGGCATGCAAAACCGCCCGACCACCGCTGGGGCGACGGATTAAGCGCAAGTGCCCCTGCTCCGCCAGGGCAATCCAGTGGGGCTCGATCTGGCGTTGATGCCGCCCGATGGAGAGGGTGGGCTGACTCCAGCGGTAGAGCCGAAGCATCGGGGAGGCGTGGCCGCCGGACTGCTGAGCAAGCATCCAACGATCAACGGCCATCTGGCGTTGACCATCAGCCGTCAGCGGAGGGATCCAACGCCAGGTCATCGAACTGACAGGATGCGCCTGGCCATTGCAGCAGGCGACGCCATGCCCTGGGAGCTCCTGCCTCTGCTGCCCCTTGGCCTCTTGGCTGGATTGCTCTCGGGATTGCTCGGCATCGGCGGAGGACTGGTGTTCTCGCCACTGCTGCTCTGGATTGGACTGCCGCCCCATCAGGCTCTCGCCACCAGCACCTTGGCCATCGTTCCCACCACGATGGCGGGAAGCCTGACCCACTGGCGTAGCGGTCAGGTCCCCAGACAAGCCGCCCTGGCGATCGGCGCGGGGGCCGCCTGTGGAGGGGGACTCTTCAGCCGGGTTGGCCACAGCCTGGAGGGATGGCAACTCCTGGCGCTGCAAGCCCTGATGTACGGGCTACTGGCTCTCGTCATTGCGCCGAAACAGCCCGATGGCGAG
>JAAZUZ010000016.1 GCA_018623875.1 Synechococcus sp. HW_metabat.21 | reverse complement strand
CCCCTCACCGACATCGGTGGGATGGCCGAGATTTTGACCTCTCTGGGCGTCAGCACAAGCCATGACGGCGACACCCTGGAGATGGACGGCTCCGGACTGAGCCAGTCCGCCCCGCCCTACGAGCTGGTCAACAGCCTGCGGGCCAGCTTCTTCTGCATTGGCCCCCTGCTCGCTCGCCTTGGCATCGCACGAGTCCCACTCCCCGGGGGCTGCCAGATCGGTACCCGGCCGGTGGTGGAGCACGTCAAAGGCCTGAAAGCCCTTGGCGCCCAGGTGACCATTGAGCACGGCGTCGTCTCCGCCGTGGTGCCCGGCCGCAGCCATCGCCTGACCGGCGGACGCATCCATCTGGACTGCCCCAGCGTGGGCGCCACCGAGACGTTGATGATGGCGGCCGCCCTCGCCGAGGGTGAGACCGTCATTGAGAACGCAGCCCTTGAGCCTGAGGTCGTGGACCTCGCCGGACTGCTGCTCGCCATGGGGGCCAAGGTGCGAGGTGCCGGCACCCCCACCATCACCATCGTTGGCGTCGAGCGGTTGCACGGCGCGGACTACGCCGTGATCCCCGACCGCATCGAAGCCGGCACCTTCCTGCTGGCCGCCGCCATCACCCGTTCCTGCCTCACCGTTGCCCCGGTGGTGACCGATCACCTCGGCGCCGTGCTGACCAAGCTCGAAGAGGTGGGCTGCAAGTTGGAGATCGATGGCACCAGCGTGACCATTAGCGCCGACGCGATCCAAGCGGTCGATCTGCGCACACAGCCCTTCCCCGGATTCCCCACGGACCTGCAGGCTCCCTTCATGAGCCTGTTGGCGACGGCGAACGGCAACAGCGTGGTCACCGAGAACATCTTTGAGAACCGGCTCCAACACGTCGCCGAACTCCAGCGCATGGGGGCAGCCATCCGCACCCAAGGCAATACCGCCTTCATCGAGGGCGTTCCGCGCCTGAGCGGCGCACCGGTGCAGGGCTCCGACCTGCGGGCTTCGGCCGCCATGGTGCTCGCGGGCCTGGCCGCCGATGGCATCACAACCGTGCAAGGGCTGGAGTACCTCGATCGCGGCTATGCCGATTTCGAGGGCAAGCTGAACGCGGTGGGCGCCTCCATCCGCCGACTCGGCTGACCCCTAAAGTCACAAGCGCGGGAGCGTGCCGGAATTGGTAGACGGACTCGACTCAAAATCGAGCGCCTTCGGGCATGTGGGTTCAAGTCCCACCGCTCCTATTTCTCCCCCACCGAGCACATCGCCGTCTGAGACGGCGGTGATGAACACCTACGGCCGGTTCCCCTTGGAACTGGTCCGCGGCCGCGGGGTCTGGGTCTGGGACCAGAAAGGCCGCCGCTATCTCGACGCCGTGGCCGGCATTGCGGTCTGCACCCTCGGCCACAGCAGCCGGGTGATGCGCAAGGCGCTCGAGCGTCAGCTGCGCAAACTGCAGCACGTCTCCAACCTCTATCGGATCCCTGAGCAGGAGCAACTGGCGGGCTGGATTCGCGACAACAGCTGCGCGGACAGCGTCTTCTTCTGCAATTCGGGTGCAGAAGCCAACGAAGCCGCCATCAAGCTCGCCCGCAAGCACGGCCATGTCGTGCGGGGCATCGACACCAGCAGCGAGCGGGGCCCACTGATCCTCACGGCCCAGGCCAGCTTCCACGGCCGCACCCTGGCCGCCGTCACGGCGACCGGCCAGCCGAAATACCACCAGGGGTTTGAGCCCATGGTGCAGGGGTTCCGTTACTTCCCGTACAACGACACCTCCGCCTTCGAGGCATTGCTGCACCGCTGCGAGGCCGCCGGTCCGCGGGTTGCCGCCGTCATGCTCGAGCCGCTGCAGGGCGAAGGGGGCGTCAATCCCGGCGACGTGGCGTTTTTCCAGCGGGTGCGCGACCTCTGCGATCAGTACAAAATCCTGCTGATCTTCGACGAGGTCCAGGTCGGCGTCGGCCGCACCGGGCGGCTCTGGGGCTACCAAAAACTGGGGGTTGAACCGGACGCCTTCACCCTGGCCAAGGGGCTCGGCGGTGGCTTCCCCATCGGCGCCCTTTGCGTCAAGGCCCAGTCGGATCAACTCAAGCCCGGGGAACACGCCAGCACCTTTGGGGGTAACCCCATGGCCTGCCGGGCCGGCCTCACGGTGGCCAGCGAGCTGCAACGCCGCAACTTGCCGGCCCATGCCGAAGCGATGGGGCAACTGCTGCAGCGGGAGCTCATCGAGCTCGCCCAGCGCCACCCCCGGTTGGTGAAGGGCGTACGCGGCTGGGGTCTGCTGCAGGGTCTCGTCCTCCAAGCGGACGGTCCCAAGGCCATTGATGTGGTCAAAGCCGCCATGGAGCACGGACTGCTGCTGGTGCCCGCCGGCACCGATGTGGTGCGCTTTGTCCCTCCCCTAACGATCCAACCGCGGCATCTGCGCCTCGCGGTCAAACGACTCGAAAAAGCCCTGCTGGCGTGTCCATCCCCGACCCCTTCAGCGAGCTGATCGCTCCCTTCAGCCGCCGCGGTGTCGACCTGGGGCTGAAGCGAATCGAAGAGGCCCTCACGGAACTGGGAAACCCAGAACAACGCTTCAGGGCTGTCCAAGTGGCCGGGACCAATGGCAAGGGCTCGATCGCCACCATGGTGGAGCGCATTGCAACTGCCGCTGGATTGCGCTGCGGGCTTTACACCTCCCCCCACCTCCTCAGCTGGTGCGAGCGCATCCGTCTGCCGGACGGAGCCATCGCCGAAGACGCCCTCAAAGACCTACTGCAACGGCTGCAGCCGCTGGCCCTCCGCCACGACCTCACCCCGTTTGAGCTGATCACCGTCTCGGCCTTTGTCGCCTTCGCCGAAGCGGAGGTGGACCTGGCCGTCCTCGAAGTGGGACTCGGCGGGCGGCTCGATGCCACCACGGTCCACCCAGGCCGCGACGTGCTGGCCTTCGCCAACATCGGCTTGGATCACGTGGAACACCTCGGCCCCACCCTCGAGGCGATCGCCCACGAGAAGGCGGCCGTGATGCATCCCGGAGCCATCGCCGTGAGCGCCCCCCAGGCCCCAGAGGTGAGCGCCGTGCTCCAAGCGCAAGCCAAGGCGCGCGAATGCGAACTGCGCTGGCGAGCTCCCGTGGCCAAGAACGCGGAGGGGGGGCCGGCCTTGGGGTTACACGGCGAACTGCAACGCAGCAATGCCGCCGTGGCCATCGCCGCCGCCGAAGCCCTCCGGGAGAGCGGCTGGCCCATCACCGATGCAGCCATCGGCCGCGGCCTCCAGCAGGCCCGCTGGCCCGGGCGGCTCGAGCGCCGCCAGTTCCGCGGCCAGGCCCTGCTGATTGATGGAGCCCACAACCCCCCCGCCGCCGCCGCGCTTCGCCAGGAACTCCAGCCCGCCCAGCGGCGCTGGCTCATCGGCATGCAGCGCCACAAGGACGCCCCTGATCTGCTGCGCCACCTGCTGCAGCCCGGGGATCAGGTACGCGTGCTGGCCCTACCCGAGCACGCCAGTTGGAGTGCGGAGGAACTCGCCCCAGTGCTTCCAGGCATCGAAGCCGGCTCCGGTGATCTACGCGAGAACCTGGAGTGGCTGGTGCAATCGGAGGGGCTACCGGTGGCCTGCGGCTCCCTGTATTTGGTGGCAGCCCTCCTACCGCTGCTCGACCCGACAGACTGAAGCTCCGGCCTGATCCGCGCCATGACCTGCACCCGACTTCTCAGCTGGCTGTCGGCCGTGCTGATCCTGCTAGCGGCACCCGCCCTGACCTTGGCCCTCGACACCTCCGCTGGCGTGGGGCTGCAGGATCGCGCCCTGTTCCAGGACACCGTCGACTACACCCTGACCAACCAAAGCGGGAAAGACTTCTCCGGCCAGCAACTGGCCAACACCTCCTTCGCCGGAGCCGTTGGCAAGGCCGCTGACTTCAGCGGGGCTGATCTCCACGGCGCGATCTTGACCCAGGGGGCCTTCCCGGAGGCCAACTTCAACGGCGCGGACCTCTCCGATGTGCTGCTGGATCGCACCGACATGAGCGGCACTGACCTGCGCAATGCCGTCCTCGTGGGCGTGATCGCCTCCGGCAGCACGTTCACCGGCGCCCAGGTCGAGAACGCCGACTTCAGCGATGCCCTGCTGGACCGTGCTGACCAGCGCAGCTTTTGCATCAGCGCCAGCGGCACCAACCCGACCACCGGAGTCAACACCCGGGCCAGCCTCGGCTGCTAGATCCAGCCCCGCAACTTGCCCGGGTTCATCAGCCCAGCCGGGTCGTAGGCCCGTTTGGCCTCCACCTGATCGGCATCGACCACCCCAAGCCCCCCGTCCTCGACGCTGATGACGTGGGGGTTGAACAGCAAACAGCCCAGGTCGCGGGCCTGATCGATCAGCTCCTGCAGGGCTGAAGCGCCACGCCAGCGCACCAAGGGGAGACAGGCGAAGCGCTGCCGGCCCTGGCTGCGGACCGCCTCGAGGTGCCAAAGCAGGTCCTCCCCCCAACGCTCCCGCAGGGCCTCCAACGCGGGGGCTTCCGGCTGGGGCAAGAGCAACTGCAGGTAGGTCCAGCCCGGCTCCTGGCTGCGCACGTGCAGGGTCGTGTGGTTCCAGGTCAGCTCCCGCAAGGGAATGCCGCGGCTCTGCCCTTGGGGCGCACTCCAGCTCAGACGCCCCCCCAGCTCCATGACCCAGGACTCCAGGACCGGGGTCGCATCCGGGGCCGCGAGGAGCAGGACGCGATGGGCAGCGCCGCTGGCGGCAGGGCA
Source organism: Synechococcus sp. HW_metabat.21 (assembly GCA_018623875.1). GTDB lineage: Bacteria > Cyanobacteriota > Cyanobacteriia > PCC-6307 > Cyanobiaceae > Vulcanococcus. The sequence goes on along the minus strand of JAAZUZ010000016.1, from coordinate 13,035 downwards.
CCCCTGGGGCCAAGGCAAGCGCGCAGCAACGGAGGCCTCCAAGAGACACAAGGCCTTCAGCTCCAGCGCTGAGGCCGCTAGCTGCTGGGACGCCGCCAGCGCAGAGGACCAGTCGTCAAACTCCAGCACCCACTGCCGCCAGGCCACCGCTGGAGCAGAGGCCATGGTCAAGGCCGTGAAAATCCCATTGGTCCCATAGGCGTGGTTCAGGGGACGCGCCGCCCTGGCATCCAGCTGCAGCAGCCGCGGCTCGGGCTCCACGGTGACCATCTCGACCCCAAGCAGATGCCCGGGGTCCCGCAGGAATCCCCAGCGCAACGAGCCAATCCCGCCGGATCCACCGGCCACGTAGCCACCCAGGCTGGCGGTGCGCACCGTGCTCGGCAGCAACCGCTGCTCGCGGCCGTAGGGGAGCAACTGGCGATCCAACTCCGCCAAAACGATGCCGGGTTCAGCGGTAAACACGCCCGAACTGGCATCCACCTCCCGCAGCTTGTTCAGGCCACTGGTCTCCAGCAGCAATCCACCGGCTAAGGGGATGCATTGGCCGTAATTCCCGGTCGCCGCCCCCCGCACCGTCAGGCTGACCCCATGGCGGCCGCAGGCCGCCGCCACCTGGAGCACCTCAGCAGCGGAGCTGACGCGAACGCCGATCTGGGCGCGCAGGCCACAGAGCAGGGGCTGAAGCACGGGCGAGTACACAAAGCCATCCGCCGCCAGGGTCTCCAGCTCCCCTGCGCTGCGCAGCAAGGGCAGGCCAGCGGCCCGCAGATCCAAGGCCAGCGCTTCGAGCTGGGCCGCCGTTGCGGGGTCAGGGAGACCCGGGGGCAGGGCGCCCGGCAGGTCAGTCGTGCTCTGCATCAGACCACGTTGGCAAGCCGGACATCGGGATGGGCCCGATCCGGCAGCGGCAGCCAACGCCCCTGGCGCAACACCCGGCGCTGCGGGGAATGGGCCAGGAATTCGGCCCAACTGCCGGCGCTGGTCAACAGCAGATCCGCCGGTCCACCCACCCGCAACACCCCATCCCAGGCCAAGCCCAAGAGCCGTGCCGGGGTCGTCGTGAACGGCATCAAGCCTTGGCGCTCCCAGGGGGGGGTGTGGGTGGCACGGAAACTCAGGCGCAGCAGGTCGAGCGGATCGAAATCACCGCCCGGATACCAGGGGTCCTGAACGTTGTCGGCCCCCAGGGCCACCGCGACCCCCTCCTGCTGCAGCAAACGCAGGGGGGCCAGGGGACGGAAGCCCGAGCTGACGCTCTGCTCACGGCCCAGCAACCAGAAGTTCGTGGTGGGCAAGGCCACCACCGCCACTCCCAAGCGCTGCAGGCGCTGCGCCAGAGGCCGGGCCTGGGCGGCCCGTAACAGCCCCATGCTGCTGGCGTGGCTGCAGGTCACGGGCACACCCGGATGAAACCGCTCCAGCCTCTGAACCAGCAGTTGAACCCCGGCGGCGGGGGCCTCGGAGGACTCATCAATGTGCAGGTCAATGCCGCAGCCCAGCTCACCGGCCAAGCGCAGCAGGGCGTCTAAATCCGCCCCATCGCGCCCACTGCTGGGGAAGGGGGGGCCCAAAACGCCGCCCAGCAATCCACCCGCGGCGGCCACCCGTCGCGCCAAGGCCAAGCCCTCACTGGAGCGCCACAGAAACAGGGGAGCGAGGGCGACGAGCTGCAGCTCAATCCGCCCGCTCCAGCGCTGCTGAAGCTCAAGCAGGGCCTGCCAGCTGGGTTCGGCGCAGGGGCCACCGCTGTCGATGTGACTGCGCAAACCGCGCAGGCCGTAGCGCCAGGCCCGATCGAGGGCCCGCTCACCGCGCTGCAGCACCTGCTCCGCCGTGCGCCCTTGCCCCTCTTGGAGGTTCAAGTCCAGGGCCGCCTGCATCCGGCCGCTGTAGTTCGGGAACTCCGGCCAACTGAAGGCCTTATCGAGGTGGACATGGGGATCCACCAACGGCGTGAGGGCCAAGGGCAATCCCGAGCCACCGCAGGGCTCGATGGCGCTGAGCTGATCGCCCCGCCAACGCAACTCCACCGGCACCAGTCCCTGGGCATCACCGCAGGGCAGATCGGTGCGTTCGGGATCCAACAGGGCCCGCGGCACCAAACACTGCAGCCGCTGCTCGACGCCTCGATCCATCCCGAATGCGATCAACGCTGCGCCAAACCTGGCGCCGCTTCCTCCGAACTCTGAACCACCATGAGCTGCCCCGCTCCCCCCAAGGTCACCGCGCGATAGCGGGGAATCGTCAGTCCCGGCAACAGGGTCTGACCGCCCAGTTCGGTCGTGTAGATGCTGAACAGCCCAGCGTTGTAGCGGTGGCTGGAGGCCGCCGCCAATTGACCCAACACCTTGCGCTGACTGGCGACCAGCTGGGGGCAGTCCTGAATCACCAGGCGCGCGATCAGGGGAAGGGATCCAGACCCGCAAAGTTCGCGGGAGGCGGCGCGCACCAATTGGTCCCCCGCGAAGGCCTCAAAGTCCTCCGTCCCAGGGTTGGTCACCGCCAACGCCACCACGGCCACACCGGCCGCCGCGGCCCAGGTCCAACGCCCATCACCCGAAGAAGCAGCCATCGATGGAGAGCCGTTGCATTGGTAGGATCTGCGCGCCCTGGCGGGCGTAGCCAAGTGGTTAAGGCACCGGGTTGTGGTCCCGGCATTCGGGGGTTCAAGTCCCCTCGCTCGCCCCTTCCAGAATCCCCTGATTCTCTCTGAGGATCAGGGGATTCGCCCTATTTGGAGCAAATTGCAGCGTCAATTCAGGGCCGCCAGGAGCCCTGAGCTGCCGTGGCGCACCGGATCCCAGACGGGCAGACCAGTGAGCGCCTGCAAACACGCGCGCTCCTCCTCGGCCTCCTGTTCGTTCAACAGCGCGGTGTTGAGGCAGATCGCCCGGACCGTGGGACGCTGTCCGTCGGGGCGGGCTAGGGCCGCGAGGGCCTCGTTGGCTGCGATCACCTCGGGGAGCGGCGGAATCGCTACGGGCACGGCTCCCGGACGGGTTCGCACATGGGTCTGGCCAGCACGGTGGACCAGCAAGAGGGCCGTCGGTTGGCTGCCACGCATCAGGGGCAGGGTGGCCGTCGAACCGGGATGGCAGAGGGAGCCCTGTCCTTCCACCAGCACCAAGGTCTCCGCCGTGGCGCCCTCCGCGGCCTTGAGCAGCGCCGCTTCCACCGCACCGGCGGCGTAGTCGACGCGCACCGCGTCTAAGGCCACGCCGTGGCCACTGATCAAGATCCCGGCCTGACCGGTGCCGACAAAGCGCACGTCCCGGCCCTGACGCTGCCCCTCGCGCTGCAGCTCCAAGCAGGCGCTCATCTTGCCGACGGCCATGTCGGAGCCGACCGCCAGCACCCGCCGGCAGGACAGCGCCGCTGCACGTGCAGTCGCCACCTCCAGATCGGGAGGCTCGTGGCGCAGATCCCAAATCCACTGCCCAGGAGCCAGGGCGACGGCCGCGAACTCCGGGTCAGCCGCCAGCCGGCTGTGCAAGCCACTGGCCAGACTGAGTCCCGCCCGCAGGGCCTGGACCACATCGCGGCGCATCTCCAGCGGCAGCCGACCACCGGAGGGGGCCAAGCCCACCACGGCCACCTCGGGGCCATAGGCCAAAGCAGCCTCCAAATCGGGCACCACAGGAACGGAGCGCGGAATGCCCGTGACCGCCTCAACCGACGCGCCGGCGTGGGCCGGGTCCACCACCGCGACGATCGGCCCGGAGCGATAGCGCAGCATCGCCAGGCCGGTTTTGCCCGAGAGGTTGTCCAGGCCGCCGTGCTGCAGCAGCACGACTGGACGCTGAGCGGACAGCATCAGCCCACCTCCTGGACTCCCAGGCCCGGGCGATCCGCCGGTGTCAGTCGATCCCCCTGGCGATCCGGCCCCGAGAAGGGGTCATCCACCAGGTTCAGGTGGCTGTCGAGGTCCGGCCAGTGCACCAAAGGCAGCAGTTGGGCAGCGCCGCTATTCAGCAAGCCGCCATCGGAATAACAACCGAGCATCACCTTCAACCCCAAGCGATGGGCCGTACGCGCCATGAGCAGCCCCTCGCTCAGCCCCCCGGATTTCACCAACTTGATGTTGATGCCATCGACATGGGGAGCGAGCCGCAGCAGATCGTTCAAATCCCAGCAGCTCTCATCGGCCACCAGAGGAATGGGCGCCAAGCGATGCAACGCCGCAAAACCAGACCGGTCGGCCTCTCCATCCGCCTGGGGCGGCAGGGGCTGCTCCACCAGCACCACCCCCTGATCGGCCAACCACGGAATCATGTGTCGAGCACCTGCGAGGTCCCAACCGCCGTTGGCATCGATCTGCAGCTCATCGCCCGGATGCAGGGCCGCCTTCACCCCCTCCACCAGCAACCGGTCGTGGGCCAAACCATCGGGGGAACCCAGCTTCAGCTTCACCCGTGTGGCCGGCAGCAGCTGCCGCCAACGCTCCAGCCGCGCCAGCACCGACGCCAGCGATCCCAGGCCGAGGGTCACGCTGGTGGCCACACAGGCCGAAGGATCCAAGCCCCAAAGCCGATGCAGGGGTTGCCCAAGGCGCTGTCCCCACCAGTCGTGCAGCGCCAGATCGAGACCGCAGCGGGCCGGGGGGCTTAGCCCAGCCAGGAGCGGCTCCAGGGCCTGACGGGGTTGGGGCGCGAGGGACTCCAGCCGTGGCGCCATGGCTTCGAGCTCGGCGGCAACGGCGTCCGTCGCGTACTGCCGGTGTCCCGTATCAAAGCCACCGGTCTCCCCCCGGCCCGTAATGCCGTCCTGCTCAAGCTCCAGCAGCAGGTGCTCGACAGCAGAGGTCGTGCCGCGGCTAATGGCCAAGGGCACCGCTTTGCTGAGGCGAAAACGGCTCAGACGGAGGCGCATCGGGACTCAACGGCCCCTTCAAGCTGGCACGGATCACAGTGGCGCGCCGCCCATACCGGAAACTGGTGGCATGACGGCGACACAACTGAGCGCTCCCCAAGCCACAACGGGACGGGGCAGCTACTGGATCACGACCTTCGGCTGCCAGATGAACAAGGCGGATTCCGAGCGCATGGCCGGGATCCTCGAATCGATGGGCTACAGCGAGGCCACGGCTGAACTCGAGGCCGATCTGGTCCTCTACAACACCTGCACGATCCGCGATAACGCCGAGCAGAAGGTTTACAGCTATCTGGGGCGCCAAGCCCAGCGCAAGCGCACCAACCCCAACCTCACCTTGGTGGTTGCCGGCTGCGTCGCCCAACAGGAGGGGGAGTCACTGCTGCGCCGGGTGCCGGAACTGGACCTGGTGATGGGGCCCCAGCACGCCAATCGCCTCGATGTTCTGCTCAACCAAGTGGAGCAGGGCCAGCAGGTGGTGGCCACCGAAGAACACCACATCCTTGAGGACATCACCACCGCCCGCCGCGACAGCAGCATCTGCGGCTGGGTCAACGTCATTTACGGCTGCAACGAGCGCTGCACGTACTGCGTTGTTCCCTCGGTGCGCGGCAAGGAGCAATCGCGCCTGCCCGAGGCGATCAAGCTCGAGATGGAGGGTCTGGCCGCCCAAGGCTTCAAGGAGATCACCCTCCTGGGGCAAAACATTGATGCCTACGGACGGGACCTGCCAGGAATCACCCCGGAAGGGCGCCGGCAGCACACCCTCACCGATCTCCTCCAGTTCGTCCATGACGTCGAGGGAATTGAGCGCATCCGCTTCGCCACCAGCCACCCCCGCTACTTCACGGAACGGCTGATCGACGCCTGCGCCGACCTGCCCAAGGTCTGCGAGCACTTCCACGTCCCCTTCCAGAGCGGCGATGACGATGTCCTCAAGGCGATGGCCCGGGGCTACACGGTGGAGCGTTACCGCCGGATCATCGACCGCATCCGCGATCGCATGCCTGACGCCTCCATCAGCGCCGATGTGATCGTGGCCTTCCCGGGAGAAACCGACGCGCAATACCGGCGCACGCTGGATCTGATCGATGAGATCGGCTTCGACCAGGTCAATACCGCGGCCTACTCCCCCCGGCCCAATACCCCCGCCGCCGACTGGCCGAACCAGTTGAGCGAGGAGGTCAAAGTGCAACGGCTCCAAGAGATCAACGCCCTGGTGGAGCGCAAGGCCAAGGAGCGCAGCGCCCGCTACGCCGGCCGCACAGAACAAGTGCTGGTGGAGGGGGTGAACCCGAAACAGGCCGATCAGGTGATGGGGCGAACCCGCACGAACCGCCTGACCTTCTTCCCCGCGGCCCGCGCCGCTGGAGGCCAGTGGCAAGCCGGTGATCTGGTGGATGTGCGCATCGAGGAGGTCCGGGCGTTCTCCCTCAGCGGAGTAGCCCTGTCCTGACGCTGGCTAAGGGCGAAATCACTGATACGTTTGGCCCCTGACCTGATGCCCCTATGAGCTCCGAAGCCATCACATTGGGTTTGGTGTTTGGGGGTGTTTCTGGCGAGCACGCCGTCTCGATTCGCTCGGCTAACACCGTCGCTTCGGCCCTGCGCTCCGGGGCCAATGCCCAGCGCTATCAAGTCGACTGCTTCTACATCGACCAGTGGGGGCACTGGTGGCCCCCAGCAGTGGCCGAGGCGGTCCTCGCCAAAGGCAGCCCCGCTGAACGCAGCGAACTACCGGCAGCACCACTGAGGCCAGGCTTTCAAGGCTTTCCCGAAGGCGCCCTGGACGTGGAGCTCTGGGTGCCCGTGCTCCACGGCCCCAACGGCGAAGACGGAACCATCCAGGGGCTCTTCAGCCTGATGCAGGTGCCCTTTGTCGGCTCAGGCGTTCTGGGTTCCGCGGTGGGCATGGACAAACAGGCCATGAAGGCCGCCTTTGCCGCCGCCGGCCTACCCCAGGTGCCCTACGCCTGCGTGGATGCCAGCGAACTCGAGGCCGAGCCCGAGGCCCTTGCCCAACGCTTGGAAAGCCAACTGGGGTATCCCTGCTTCATCAAGCCCGCCAACCTGGGCTCCTCGGTCGGAATCAGCAAAGCCAGCAGCCGCCCTGAGCTGCTTGAGGGCCTCGCGCTCGCCGCCCAGCACGACCCTCGGATGGTGGTGGAACAAGGCATCCAGGCCCGCGAACTGGAATGCGCCGTTCTCGGCGGCCAGCAGATGCGCGCCTCGGTGCTCGGCGAGATCTGCTTTGACGCGGATTGGTACGACTATGAGACCAAATACAGCGACGGCAAAAGCCACACCGTGATCCCCGCGGAGGTTCCCGAAGCCCTCAGCGAGCGAACACGGGCCATGGCCATCGCGGCCTGTAGAGCGGTCGGCGCGTCGGGGCTCGCCCGCGTGGACTTCTTCTATGAGGAATCCAGCGGAGCCCTCTGGCTGAACGAGATCAACACCCTGCCCGGCTTCACCAGCCAGAGCATGTACCCGATGCTCTGGGCCAAAACCGGGTTACCGCTTGAAGAGTTGGTGCACGAATTGGTGCAACTGGCGCAAGAATCGGCCAAGCCCAACCACGACAGGGGGACCGAAGCGGCATGAGTCACGGTCTGATCTGGCTCCCCCTACTGGTGATCTTTCCCCTGATCACTGCCCTCGGCTGGCTGGAGCGACGCCGCCAGAACCTGTTTCGGGCGTGGGCGGAAGGGGCCGAACTCTCAAAGCTCGACGACGGCGGTGGTGCCCGCCTGATCGACGGCACCATTACCTGGTGCCTCTTTGAATCCGGCAAGCTCAACGAGAAAGGAAGCTTCGAGGTCAAAGGACTCGATCAGGTCGATTTGCTGGCCCTGGGCTCCGGCGAGGCACCCCTGACCGAGGAAGCCCAAGGGGCTTGCCGTCTACGGCTGATGGGGAACGGTCAACAGGCCGATGTTCCCTTTGCTGATGCTGAGCGCGCCCGCCGCTGGCGGGATCAGCTGATGGCGCGCTCTCGCTGCGAGTTGTGAGCACGGCCTCCTCGCGCTCTGGCCAAGCGCTCGAGCGCAGACGCCAACTCAGGCAAGAGCGCCGGCAGGAACGCTGGAAGCAGATCTGGCGCATAGCCGTTTTGGCAGGAAGCGCTGGGGCCCTGGGATGGGGGCTTCTCAAGCAGGGTTGGGTCGTTCGCAATCCCGATCAGATCGAAGTGCTGGGGAGCCGCCAGGTCAGCCGCGCCCAGGTCATCCGTGAGGGGAACCTGCAACTGCCGCTTCCCCTGATGACGCTCCAGCCCAAGCAGCTGGCCCAGCGCCTCTCGGCGGTCCTGCCGGTCGAGCAGGTCCAGATCAATCGGCTGATGCTCCCCCCTCGGCTGCAGATCTCATTGGTGGATCGCGAAGCCGTCGCCCAGGCCCAACGCCGCAACCGCAAGGGCGTTGAGATGGGCTACGTCGATCGGCTGGGCAATTGGATGACCCGGCGTCAACAACTCGCCGGCGCTCCGGCCTCGGCACCCACGCTGCTGGTCCTGGGTTGGCAAGACCGACTGCGCCCTGCCCTGGCTCAAGTCCTCGCGAAGCGGGACGCCCTCGGCAGCCCCCTGCTGCAGGTGCGTTTTGAGGCCAACGGCAGCCTGTGGCTGCGCACCGCGGCCCTAGGCGAGATCCATCTGGGCCCCACGGATGACAAGTTGGCCAGGCGCCTCACTGTGCTGCGCCACCTCTCCGCCGAGCTCCCCGAGGAGATCCGCAAGCTGAAGCTGCAATCGATTGACCTCAGCGATCCGGATCAACCGGAACTGGGGTTACCGGCGAAAGCCAAACCGAAAGCAGCGCCCACCAAGGTCAAGGCCCGTAACCCCTAGGCAAAACCCGTAAACGGTGACAGGGCGTTGCGCGAAAGCCCTTGGCCGGCAAAGGTATGCCGATCTAGGCCTGTGATCGGCAGGATCAACGACATAATGCAGCGAAGCACCAACGGCACTGCACCTGCTATGGAGATCGCACCCGAGGGCCTCAGTGCCGTCACCAGCAATGGCTCGGCGGGGATCGTGCCTAGTCAGTCCGCACGGATCGAGGTGATCGGCGTGGGTGGCGGCGGCAGCAATGCCGTGGGCCGCATGATCCTCTCGGATCTCGAAGGTGTTGGATATCGCGTACTGAATACCGATGCGCAGGCCCTGCTGCAGTCCGCAGCGAAGCAGCGCGTCCAGCTCGGTCAGAAGCTGACCCGCGGCCTTGGCGCCGGCGGGAACCCGGCCATCGGCCAGAAAGCCGCCGAAGAGTCCCGCACGGACTTGGCCCAGACCCTCCAGGGTGCTGACCTGGTCTTCATCGCCGCTGGCATGGGCGGCGGCACCGGCACTGGTGCTGCACCGGTTGTGGCCGAAGTCGCTAAGGAGTGCGGCGCCCTGACTGTGGGCATCGTCACCAAACCCTTCGGCTTTGAAGGTCGCCGGCGCATGCGCCAGGCCGAGGAAGGCATTGCCCGCCTCTCCGAGCACGTGGACACGCTGATCGTGATCCCGAACGATCGCCTGCGGGAAGCCATCGCCGGCGCCCCCTTGCAAGATGCCTTCCGCGCCGCTGACGACGTCCTGCGCATGGGCGTCAAGGGCATCACCGACATCATCACCAAGCCAGGCCTGGTCAACGTCGACTTCGCCGACGTCCGCTCGGTCATGAACGATGCCGGCACAGCTCTGCTGGGTCTGGGTGTGGGCTCCGGCCGCTCCCGCGCCAGCGAAGCCGCCCAGGCGGCCATCAATAGCCCGCTGCTCGAGTCGGCTCGGATCGACGGCGCCAAGGGCTGCGTGATCAATATCAGCGGTGGCAAGGACATGACCCTCGAGGACATGACCACCGCGTCCGAGGTGATCTACGACGTGGTCGACCCCGAAGCCAACATCATTGTTGGTGCCGTGGTGGACGAAAAGCTGGAGGGCGAGATCCACGTGACGGTCATCGCCACGGGCTTCGAAGGCGGCGGCGCCTACCGCCCCGAGCGTCCCTTGAACAGCTTTGTCGCCGGCGATAGCGGTGAAGGTGACCTGCCCGGTGCGGCCATCCCCTCCTTCCTGCTTAACCGCCAGAACAACAGCTGAGCCAAGCGCTCAACCCAACAAAAAGGGGCCCGATGGGCCCCTTTTTTTGTCGCTGGATTTGGGTGACCCGGAATCCACGCCTGCCAAGAGCATCCCGTGTGGCTGCTCCCTTCCGGTCCTGACCAGATTTGGGCGTCCGGGCCGCATGGGTCCGAGTCGACCGGATGCTAGCAATGAGCCCCTTCCAACCGGTGATCGCCAGGTGCGACCTGCTGATCTGCTCACGTTCAAGCAGGAGGGCCGGCCCATCGCCGTCCTGACCGCCTGGGATGCCCTCTCAGCAGCCCTCGTGGAGGACGCCGGCGCGGACGCCATCCTGGTGGGCGATTCCCTGGCCATGGTGGTGCTGGGGCATGCCACAACGCTTCCGGTCACCCTGGAGGAAATGGTGATGCACACCCGGGCCGTCGGCCGGGGGCTGCAGCGCCCCAGCAATCAGCAGCCGCTGATCATCACGGACTTGCCGTTCCTCAGCTACCAGTGCGGCGTGGACCAAGCCGTGGCCGCCGCCGGACAGGTGCTGAAAAACAGCCCCGCCTCCGCCGTGAAACTCGAAGGCGGGGAACCGGAAACCTTGGCGGTGATCGACCGCCTCGTGCGCTCTGGCATCCCCGTGATGGGGCACCTGGGGCTCACCCCCCAGTCGGTGCATCGCCTGGGTTATCGCCGCCAGGCCAATGACCCCATCAGCCAAGAACGGCTGAAGCGCTGCGCCCGGGATCTGCAAGCCGCCGGCTGCTTCTCACTGGTGCTCGAGCACGTGCCCGCGGCCTTGGCCGAGGCCCTCAGCCAGGAGCTGACGATCCCGGTCATTGGCATCGGCGCCGGTGAACAGTGCGACGGCCAGGTGCGCGTCACTGCCGATCTGCTGGGACTAACGGCCAAGCAACCGCCCTTCTGCCCGCCCCTGCTGCAGGGCCGAGAGCTGTGCGTCGATGCCCTTAAGGGCTGGGTCACGGCGCTTCAACCTGCTCCGACCACCACGCCAGCCACTCCCGCAGAACCGCGTTACTCAGAGCCAAACCCTCTGGATCACTGAGCCTCCAGCGGCTGCCCTCGCGGTGCAGCAGGCCGCGCTGGAGGTAGGGCTGCCAGCGGCGCTCCAGCTCCGCCAGATCCCAACCATCCAGAAGCGGCGCGAGCTGAACTCCCTCCCGCCGGCGCAGACCGACCATCACCCGCTCATCGATGGGCATGGGCTGGGGAGATCCAAGCTCGCCGGGATCCCGTTGCAACCAGGCGGCATAGGCCTCACGGGTGCGGGGCCGCGCTTGCCGTTCGCCCCACGGCGCGGCGGTCGCCCCCAGGCCAAACCCCCACCAGCCGGCGCCGCTCCAATAGACGCGGTTATGGCGTGAGGCATGGCCCGGCTGGGCGTAGTTCGAGATCTCGTAGTGGCCAAACCCCGCGGCGGCCAAGGTGCTGGCGGTCAGCTCCATCAAATCGGCGGAGAGGTCCTCCTCCGGCAGCTGCAGTTGCCCGCTGGACTCCCACCGCTCAAAGACCGTCCCGGGTTCCACGATCAGGTCATAAACCGAGAGATGGGGTGGATCGAGGGCCAGGGCCTGGTCCAACTGCTGCCGCCAATGCCCGGCGGTGGCCCCCGGTAGCCCCTGGATCAGATCCAGGCTCCAACTTGCGAGCTGTCCCTGAGCCCGCGCCGCCTGGAGCCAGGTGGCCGCCTCGAGCAGATCCGCGCGGCGATGCCGGCGTCCCAGACGCTCGAGCACCGCGTCATCAAAACTCTGGCCGCCAAGGCTGACGCGGTTGACCCCCGCCTGGAGATACCCCTGCAGGCGAGCCTGATCAAAGCTGGCGGGATCGAGCTCCAGGCTGATCTCGGCACCGGGCGCCAAGCCAAAGCGCTTCCTGAGGCTGCGGAGCAGAGCCTGGATTTGCGCGGCCGTGAGCATCGAGGGGGTGCCGCCCCCCACATAAACAGTGGAGAGGGGCGGGCCGGGCGGTGAGGCCTCGATCTCCGCCGTGATCAAGTCCAGATACGCCTCAATCGAGCGGCTGCCGGATTGCCCGGCCGCTCCACCGGCGCGGTCCCCCAGCGGCACCACGGGGAAATCGCAATAGAAACAGCGCCGATGGCAAAAGGGGATATGCAGATAGGCGCTTCGGGGCGGCCTGGGCTCCATCGGCCGGTTACCTCCCTGGGCCAAACCCGCCGCAATAGGGCATGCTGCTTCCGAGCGACTGGCAGCCACAGCACCCGCCATGGTGGACACCCTCATCCTGGTGCTGTTTGTGGTCTCTGGAGCCGCCGCGGGCTGGCTCGGAGTCGATCTGCTGCCCGAGCAACAGTTGATCCGCATCCAGAACCTGGAGCAGCTGAGTTGGATCCTCGGCGGCGGTGGTGCCTTTGCGGGTCTATTGGCGGGGGTTGTCTTCCAGCGGCTGCGGCGCCGGCTGATGGAGCAGGTGCGCACCATGCCCACCGATCTGCTGGTGAGCCGGGCCGTCGGCTTGATCCTGGGCCTGCTCGTGGCCAACCTGCTGATCTCGCCAATCCTGTTCCTCTCCCTCCCCTGGGAGCTGGTGCTGGTGAAGCCCCTGGCGGCCATTGCCGCCAACGTCTTCTTTGGCGTCTCGGGCTACAACCTCGCCGAAGTGCATGGCCGCACCCTGCTGCGGCTGTTCAACCCCAACAGCACCGAAGCCCTGCTGGTGGCCGATGGGGTCCTGATGCCCGCCAGCGCCAAGATCCTCGACACGAGCGTGATCATCGATGGCCGCATCCGCGGCCTGCTCGAGTCAGGTCTGCTGGAAGGACAAGTGATCGTCGCCCAAGCGGTCATCGATGAGCTGCAAACCCTGGCGGACTCGTCGAACACCGAGAAGCGCGGCAAGGGACGCCGCGGCCTCAAGCTCCTCAGCAACCTGCGCGAGCGCTACGGACGGCGCCTGGTGGTCAACACCACCCGCTACGAGGGCAACGGGGTCGACGACAAGCTGCTCAAGCTGACGGCGGACACCGGCGGCACCCTGCTCACAGCCGACTACAACCTCGCCAAGGTGGGCGAAGTGCAGGAGCTGAAGGTGATGAACCTCAGCGAACTGGTCATCGCGCT
>JAAZUZ010000116.1 GCA_018623875.1 Synechococcus sp. HW_metabat.21 | reverse complement strand
GCAGCATCAGTGGCGAACACGGGGTGGGCAGCGACAAGCGTTGCTACATGGACTGGATGTTCAGCCCGGACGATCTCGAGACGATGCAACTGGTGCGCCGGGCCTTCGATCCCGATGGGTTGGCGAACCCCGGGAAGATCTTCCCCACCCCGAAGACCTGCGGCGAATCGGCTCGCCGCTGGGTCGAGCTGAAGGAGGAAGGCCGCAAGCTCCCTGAAGGGGTCGAGCTCTATTAGGGCCAGCTCTCGTCCTCGTCCTCTTCGTCTGGCGGCCAGGCCAGATTGACGACGACGGGGGCATGGTCACTGGGCTGGACGTTGCCTCGGGGTTGCTTGTCGATCACGCAGCCGGTGGCGCAACCCAGTAGCTCCTCAGACAAATAGATGTGGTCGATCCGCCAGCCCAGGTCCCGGTCCCAGGCGCCGCTGCGGTAGTCCCACCAGCTCCAATGGCCGCTTCCCGGCTCGAAGACCCGGAAGACGTCCGTGAGCCGATCGCCCAGGGCGCCGCGTAGGGCGGTGCGCTCCGGCTCGCTGGCCATGATCGTTCCGTTCAGGCGTTCCGGATCCGGTAGGTCCCGATCCTCGAGGCCGATGTTGAAGTCCCCCACCATGCAGAGCGGATCCCCTTGCTCCTCCTGCACAGCCAGGTAGCGCTGCAGGCAGGCCAGCCAGTCGAGTTTGTAGGGGTATTTCTCGCTCTTTAGGGAGCTGCCATTGGGGACGTAGAGGTTCAGGATCCGCACCCCATCCAGCAGGCCGCTGATCACCCGTTTTTGTTCACTCAGCTGCGCTGCGTCTGGGAGGAGTGCTTCAAAGCCCACTTGAACGTCCTCGAGGGGTTCCCGGCTGATCAGCGCGACGCCGTTGTAGGCCTTCTGTCCACTGATGGCGCAGTGGTAACCGATCTGCTCGAAGGCCTTCAGCGGGAAGAGGTCATCGCTGACCTTGGTTTCCTGGAGGCAGAGCACATCGGGTTGATGGGCCTCCAGCCAAGCCAGCACCTGCTCCAGGCGGGTCCGCACCGAGTTGACGTTCCAGCTGGCGATGCGCATCGGCGGGAGTGTGGTCTGGGGCAGCTCCTAGCATTCCGGGGTTCGACGGATGTGCCATGCCTCGGGGACTCGCCAGCGGCTTTAGCGCGGCCTTGATCGCTGCAGCGGCAGTGGTGTCCCCGGTGGCCCGTGCCCAGACCACCAACACCAACCTCGCCCCTGAAACCAACGTCTTTGACCGGGGTGGTGGTGGGACGAGCCGCCAAGGGGGATCGCTGCTGGACAGCACGAACCCGATCGACTTGATGAACAAGTTGCGCCGCAGCGCAGCGATGGATGACGCGACCGATCCGGGCGATGCCATCGATGCAGCCCTGCGCCAGTTGGATTCGCAGTCGGCGGCTCCTAGCCCTGCTTCGCCTTTGGTGACGGCTCCTTAGCCGGCGGCTGCTTGGTCTCGCGCAGGGTCTGGAGTCCCCAGCTGGCGGCAACGCGGTCCAGGCGTGGGTCTTTCTTCCCGGGTTGTCTGGCCTGGGCTTGAGCGAGGGCTTGAGAGGCCCCAGGCAGATCCCCTTGGTCTTGCTTCAGCAGAGCAATCGCAAGGAGCGGCTTGGGGTCCCTCGGAAAGTCCTTGGCCAATTGGCCATAGAGGGCTAGGGCCTCGGCTGGTTTGCCCTGGCGTTGGCGGAGATCGCCTAAGAGCAGGCCGATTCCCAACTTTTGCGGTTGGGGAGTCGGCTTGCTCTTGGCCTTCAGCAGGGCCTTGAGCTGGGTTTCCGCTTCAGCCCCGCGCCCCTGCTCGAGTTGCAGCAGGGTCAGCAATTGCAGGGCCTCGATTTGATCGGGTTTGAGGTTCAGGATTTGGCGCAACTCCCGCTCGGCCCCGGGGCGGTCATTGTTGTTGCGGCGCAATTCGGCCAGGAGCAGACGCAGTTGCCAGTTCTGGGACTGTTGATCAGCCAGGCGCTCCAGCACCAGGCTGGCCTCCTCGGATTGGCCCTGTTGGATCAGCAGGTCAACGAGCCGCTGCTGATCGGTGGCGCTCGCCGATCCGTCCCCGAGGCGGGCCTGAAGCAGGGCGACCTGCCGCTCCGGGCTCCCCTCGGGGCTCCCTAAAGCATGGAGGGCTTGGTGCTGACCCAGCAGCCAGCCACCGGTGATGGAGACGGTCACCAACCCCGATGCGACCAGGGCGATCAGCACGCCATCGCGCTGGTTGTGGCGGCCTCGTGCCTGCATCGAGGGAGCTGCAAGTCGGGCTCAGTCTGGGGCCTTTTTGCAAGCTCGGTACATTGTCCTGCGGGCGATGGATTTCACGAGCGCCCAGAGGGTTTCAGCCACGATGCGTCAACACCCCATTTCCCCGGTGACAGAGCCGATGCAGTACCGCGCCATCGGCGTGGTGCGGGGGACTTACGTGCCCGCTGATCCGGATCAGCTCACCCGAGGAGTGATTCAGACCGAGGACGGCTCCGAGATTGATGCCGTCGTGCTCGGTCGCGTGCTGACGTTGATGCGTCGTCATCTCGATCTGAGCAAGCCCCACCTCTGGGTCGCCTATCCCCGTTTCCGCGATCCCGATCAGCTGCACCTGCAGCTCGTGGGTGTGTGGGAGCCCAGCACCCTGTCCCCCGACGAGAGTGAGGGCGATGACCTGCCCGAAGGCGACGGGTATTTCTCGGTGCGCGGTGAGCTGATTTACACCCGCCCGGACGACGGTGAACTGGTGGTCAAGATTCGCCAGCAGCCCCGTCCGGATGGGCGTCGCCCGACCCCGTTCAAGCTGCAGCTGAAGGGCCAGGTGGATCCGGCCCATCTGCGCCATTTCGTCTCCCTGGACCTGCGCCGTGACGGCCAGACCCTGCAGGTCGAGAACCACGAAGTGATTGCTCCGGTGCCCCAACGGGCTGGCCGGGGCCGCGGCGGTGCCCGCGGCGGCCGCCGCTAGGAACGGGGCGCGGCCATGACTTCGCCGCCACCGTTGCGACTGGCGAGCTCCGACCAAGGCTCAACCGCCGCCCTGCGGGCCGGTGTGGCTGTCGCAGGCGTGAGTGTGGTGTCGGTGGTGGGCCCCGTGCTGGGGCTCTCCCCTTGGCTGATTGCGGCTGCGGCGGGCGGTGCCCTGACGGCGCTCACCGTGGATGCGGCCCGCTTCGGTGGCCTGGGGGGACATCTCGTGGCGGAGTCGCTTCCCTTTGGCTTGGGCCGCGCACGGCTGCGCCGCATTGCGATCCATGAGGCTGGTCACCTGCTGTTGGCGGCTGAGAACCAACTGCCGGTGAAGCAGGTTCTCGTGGGCAGCCGAGCGTGTTTGCGCCATGGTTTGCGGGTGAATGGCAGCACCGAGTTGGAGCCCCCCGCCCAGGTGAAGATGCCGCTGGAGGACCTGCGCCGTTGGAGTCGGGTGCTGCTGGCCGGGATGGTGGCCGAGACCGTCGAATACGGCGGCTCCCGTGGTGGCGCCGATGACCGGGCGCTGCTGGGGCGTCTTTGGGGGCTCTCCGGCCACGACGTGACAACGGCCCAGAACGAACAGCGCCGGGCCCGCCGCGAGGTGCAGCAGTGGCTGCAGCAGCACCGCGAGCGGCTCAACGCCAGTGCGGAGCAGCTTCTCGAGGAGGCCTGATGGGAGCCCTGGCGGTCGTCGATTGCCCGACGGGATTGGCCGGCAACATGCTGCTGGCGGCCCTGTTTGATTGCGGCCTGCCGGAAGAGGCGGTTCACGAACCCCTGGCGGCCCTGGGCCTGAGCGGCCTCTATCGCTTGCAGCTCGAGGAGCGGCGCAGCGCGGGTCTGAGGGGGCTGCACCTGGAGGTGGAACCGCTTGAGCAGCAGCCGCCCCATCGCCATTGGGCCAGCCTGCGCGAGCAGATTCAGACCGCCGAGCTGGACCCGGCGCTGCGGCGGATGGTCTTGAGGGTATTTGGCGTCCTGGCGGAGGCCGAAGCCGCCGTGCATGGTTCGGTGCCGGAGCAGGTGCACTTCCACGAGGTGGGTGCCATGGATGCGCTGGTGGATGTGGTCGGGGTCTGTGCCGGCCTGCAGCACTTCGGCGTGGAGCGCCTGATCTGCAGTCCGCCCCCCGCGGGCCACGGTCAGGTGATGAGCGCCCATGGCCTCTTGCCGGTTCCCGTGCCTGCCGTGCTGGAGCTCGCCACGCGCCATGGGGTTCCCTTGGCCAGTAGCGCTGGCTTTCCCCCGGCTGAACTGACGACCCCAACCGGTTTGGCCTTGATGGTGGCCTTGGCGGAGTGCTTCGATGCGGCACCGGCCCTCACCCCCAGCCGTCTTGGCATTGGCTTGGGGACGCGGGAGTTGGATCGCCCGAATCAGTTGCGCCTGCTCCTGGCTGAAGCGGAGGTCGCCTCCGGTCCCGCACTGCAGACGTTGGTGCAACAGCAGGCCCAGATCGACGACGGCACCCCGGAGGATCTGGCGTTTCTTCAGGAGGCGCTGCGGGAGGCGGGGGCGCTGGAGGTCTTCGCCCAGCCGGTGCTGATGAAGAAAGGACGTGCCGGCAGCTTGATCACGGCCCTGGCTTGGCCCGAGCAGGCTGAAGCCCTGCGGGCGATCTGGTGGCGCTTCGGCAGCAGCCTGGGGGTACGGGAAGACCTGCAACAGCGCTGGGCCCTGCCCAGTCAGATCGAGGAGCACCAGACCCCCTGGGGCCGGGTGCGCTTCAAAACAGCGACACGGCCGGATGGCAGCGTCCGGCGTAAGCCGGAGTTCGAGGACCTGGTGCGGTTGGCAGAGGAGAAGCAGCTCCCCCTCGATCAGCTGCGCCAGGCCTTGCTGCAGTGGCTGGAGGAGCAGCGGTGATCGAGCGGCTCAGACGGGTCGCGCTGCCTGGGGGCGCCCGGCTGTGGTTGACCGCCGCCAGTGTTGCCTTTGTGGTCTCTGCGGTGGTCTCCCACGGCAGCCAGTTGCTGCAGTTGAGCCTGGATCGTTACGCGTGGCTCTGGCTGGCCTTGGGCTTGGGTCTGAGTGCCTTGAGCTTGGTGGTCAATGGCCTGGCCTGGGGGGTGGTGCTGCGCTGGCTGGGGGCGGCGCCCCGCTGGATGCCTGTGGTGTTGCTCTTTCTGGAGTCCAACCTGCGCAAGTACCTACCCGGAGGGGTCTGGCACCTGCTGGCACGGTTGCGGGCCCTGCGCGCGGGGGGACCCTGCCAGCAACCGCTGAGTGGGCGCCAGGCCCTTGGGGCGGTGCTGCTCGATCCGTTGTTGATGGCCGTGGCGGCCTTGGTGTTGGTGGCCCTGGGGGGCGGAGTGTTCCTGCTGGCCTTGCTGCCCCTGCTCGCCTTACTGCCCCGTTGGCTGAACCCCCTGCTTGAGGGGTTGGAACGCCGCCGGGCCAAGGCCCTGGAGGTGGATCCCCTGGACATGCGCTCGGGAAGTCTGCGCCTTCCGGCGTATCCCTGGGGGCCCTTGGCGGCGGAGTTGGTCTTTGTTCTTTGCCGCTTTGCCGGGTTTGCTTGCTGCGTTCAAGCCTTTGATCTGGCCTCCCAACTCGATTGGCTCTGCTGGTTGTCGGGCTTTGCCCTGGCCTGGACCGCCGGCTTAGTCGTTCCGGCGGCCCCTGGCGGCTTGGGGGTCTTTGAAGCGGTCTTGGTGCTGCGCTTAGCCGCTGCCGTGCCCGAGGCTCCGCTGCTGGCGGT
>JAAZUZ010000115.1 GCA_018623875.1 Synechococcus sp. HW_metabat.21 | reverse complement strand
GGCCGCTGTAGCCGCCAAAGCCAGGGGCCCAGGTGTAGCGGTTTTCGTAGGGCGCCCGGAAGGCAGCCGTGCAGTCGGAGCCAGAGCTAACCGGAGCAGAGCTAGGGGCGACGGTCACGGCAAGGGATTCAGCTGATGAATCACCCTACGGGGCAAGTGACCCCTAGCCGTGGATGTCTTGCAGGGCGCGCACCTGCAGCTCCTGGGCCTGGAGGGCAGCGATCCCTTCCACGGCGGCTCGGGCACCGGCCAGGGTCGTGACGGTCGTGACGGCGTAGTCGATGGCGGCGCGGCGCAGGTACTTGTCGTCGTGGGCCGCCTGACGGCCGACGGGGGTGTTGATCACCAGCTGGATCGCACCGGAGCGGATCGCGTCTTCGATGTTCGGGCGCCCCTCGTGCACCTTCAGCACGGTCTCCACCTTGAGCCCGGCCGCCTCGAGGGCGCGGGCGGTGCCTTCGGTGGCCACCAGACGGAAGCCCATCTGATCCAGGCGCTGGGCGACGGGCAGCAGGGCTGATTTGTCGCGGTCATGGGTCGAGAGGAAGACCGTGCCGCTAGTGGGCAGGGCTTCACTGGCCCCCAGTTCCGCCTTGGCGTAGGCCAGGCCAAAGCTGGTGGCGGTGCCCATCACCTCACCGGTGCTACGCATCTCGGGCCCCAGGATCGAGTCAGCACCGGGGAAGCGCTTGAAGGGGAGCACCGCCTCCTTCACCGCCTGCAGGGGGGGCTTGGGCTCGCTGGTCAGGCCGATCTGCTCGAGGGTTTTGCCGGACATGATCCGGCTGGCGATCTTGGCCAGGGGGGCGCCGGTGGCCTTGGCCACGAACGGCACCGTGCGGGAGGCGCGGGGGTTGGCCTCAATGATGTAGACGAGGCCGTCCTTAATCGCGAACTGCAGGTTGATCAGTCCGTTGACCTGCAGGGCCAAAGCCAGGGCTTCGCTCCACTGGCGAATCGTCGCGAGGGCCTCCTGCTCCAGGCTCACCGAGGGCAGGGCGCAGGCGGAGTCACCGGAGTGGACACCGGCCGGTTCGATGTGCTCCATCAGACCGCCGATGACCACCTTGCCGGTGCCATCGCAGAGGGCATCGACATCGACCTCAGTGGCGTTCTCGAGGTACTGATCAATCAGCACCGGGTGATCCGGCTCGACGTTCACCGCTTCGTTCATGTAGCGGTTGAGCTCGTCCTCGCCATAGACCACCTCCATGGCCCGGCCGCCCAGGACATAGCTGGGGCGCACGACCACCGGATAGCCGACACGCTCGGCCACCACTCGGGCCTCGGCCTCACTGCGGGCCAGGCCATTGCGGGGCTGACGAATGTCGAGGCGCCGCAGGATCGCTTCGAACTGCTCGCGGTCCTCCGCGGTGTCGATCGATTCCGGCGAGGTGCCCCAGATGCGGGTGCCCGTGGCCTGACCGGCGGGGGACTGCAGCCAACGCAGCAGTGGAATCGCCAACTTCAGCGGGGTCTGACCGCCGAACTGAACGATCACGCCCTCAGGCTTCTCCGCCTCGATGACGTTCAGCACATCCTCAAAGGTGAGGGGCTCGAAATAGAGGCGATCGGAGGTGTCGTAGTCGGTTGAGACCGTCTCCGGGTTGGAGTTCACCATCACCGTCGCGAACCCTTCCTCCTGCAACGCGAAGGAGGCGTGGACGCAGCAGTAATCGAATTCGATGCCCTGGCCGATGCGGTTCGGCCCGCCCCCCAGGATCATCACCTTGCGGCGGGACTCGGGCTGGACCTCGGATTCAGGAGGCACCAGCTCCAGGCTGCCGTCGTCGCGCAGCCGCTCCATCGGCCGCTCGTACGTGGCGTAGTGATAAGGCGTGCTGGAGGCGAACTCCGCCGCACAGGTGTCGACGGTCTTAAAGACCGCGTTGACACCCAGCCCCTGACGATGGGCGCGCACCTCGAGCTCCGTGCAGCCGGTGGACCAGGCGATCTGGCGATCGGAGAACCCGAGTTGCTTGAGCTCCAGCAGCGCCGCGGCATCCAACGAAGCGAGGCTCTTGCCCTGCAGCAGACGCTCCTCGGCCGTGATGATCCGGCGCAACTTGGCCAGGAACCAGGGGTCGATGGCTGAGATGCGATGGATGTCGGCATCGCTGTAGCCGTTCACCATCGCGGTGCGCACCGCAAAGATCCGATCCGGCGCCGGGGTGCGCAGCTCGCGATCAAGCTCGGAGCGCCCCGGGCTGGGGTCCGGACGATCGCCGCCCCAACCGGCGTGGCCGGTCTCCAGGGAGCGCAGGGCCTTCTGGAAGGACTCCTCGAAGTTGCGGCCAATGGCCATGGCCTCGCCCACGGACTTCATCGCCGTGGTCAGCACCGCCGGGCTCCCGCGGAACTTCTCGAAGGCAAAGCGGGGCACCTTCGTCACCACGTAATCAATCGTGGGCTCGAAGCAGGCCGGGGTCTTGCCGGTGATGTCGTTGAGGATCTCGTCGAGGGTGTAACCCACCGCCAGGCGGGCGGCGATCTTGGCGATCGGGAAACCCGTGGCCTTTGAAGCGAGCGCCGAACTCCGCGAGACGCGCGGGTTCATCTCAATGACGATCACGTCCCCATTGGCGGGGTTGATCGCGAACTGGATGTTGCTGCCGCCGGTGTCCACACCGATCTCGCGGATGATCGCGATCGACTGGTCCCGCAGGCGCTGGTATTCGCGGTCGGTCAGGGTCTGCGCCGGCGCCACCGTGATCGAGTCACCGGTGTGCACCCCCATCGGGTCGAGGTTCTCGATCGAACAGACGATCACCACGTTGTCGGCGGTGTCGCGCATCACCTCCAGCTCGAACTCCTTCCAACCGAGCAGGGACTTCTCGATCAGGATCTGGTTGACCGGACTGGCATCGAGGCCGCTCAGGCAGATCGCCCGGAACTCTTCGGGGTTGTAGGCAATGCCGCCGCCACTGCCGCCCAGGGTGAACGCGGGGCGAATGATGCGGGGGTAACTGCCGATCTGGTCGCCGACGGCTTCGGCCTCCTCAAGGGTCGTGGCGATGCCCGACGGGCAAACGTCCACACCAATACGGCCCATGGCCTGCTTGAAGAGGTCCCGGTCTTCCGCCTTCTCGATCGCTTCGAGGTTGGCGCCGATCAACTCAACCCCGTACTTCTCCAGGGTGCCGTCCTTGGAGAGGGCGACCGCCAGGTTCAAGGCGGTCTGCCCGCCCATCGTGGGCAGCAGGGCGTCGGGGCGCTCCTGTTCGATCACCCGGCGAACCACATCCGGGGTCAAGGGCTCGATATAAGTGCGATCCGCCATGTCCGGATCGGTCATGATCGAGGCGGGGTTGCTGTTCACCAGCACCACCTCAAATCCCTCGGCCCGCAGGGCTTTGCACGCCTGGGTGCCCGAGTAGTCAAATTCGCAGGCCTGTCCGATCACGATCGGACCCGACCCCAGCAGCAGGATGCGACGCAGATCCGTGCGACGGGGCATAGGAGGGGCCGGCAGCCAAACCCATCCAGCCTCTCACGCGATCGAAACGCCCCGCTGTTAATCCAGCCCCAGCCAACGATCCAGCCGTGGCTAGTGTTGTTGGCAACACGCCCGTTGCGTCCCCATGAGCGAACTCCAGCGCCTGAAGGGGTTGCTGCCTCCCGAGATGCAGAGCTGGGTGTTTGTGGAAGCCGCGGCCTCAGCGGACCCGCCGTTGATCACCATCGAGGAGATCGGCCGCGATGAGGTGGAGGTCCAGCTCGACCTTCAAAAGTGGGATGCCCTGGCGATCGATCACCGCAACCTCCTCTTTTGGCATGAGGTTGGACGGATCCAGAACGACTCCGTGCCGCGCGACGGCTGGGAGATGGCGGCTCTGGCCATCGGCCTCGGTGGCGCCATCGGTGAGCTCTGGGTCCAGGACGGACTGCTGCTGCTCATGGCCCTGGGCCTTTCCGGTTTTGCTGGCTACCGCCTCTACCTGAAGAACAACTCCGAAAAGCGCCTCCAGGACGCGATCGCCGCCGATGAGCGGGCGATCGATCTGGCCTGCCGCTTCGGCTACACCCTGCCCAACGCCTACAAGAGCCTCGGCGGCGCCCTCAAGGAACTGGTGGAGCAGACCCGCAAGAAGAAAAAGCGGGGCTTCTACGAGGACCGTCTCGAGGCGCTGCGCAAGAGTGCAGGGAAAGCCCGGGCCGAGATGGCCCAGCAACAGGGCTCCCGTCATTCCGTGAGCAGCGAGAACGTTTATGGCTGAGGCCCAAGCCGCCAAGCCCAGTCCCGACCCCAACCGACCCCGGCTCGACCTCGACGACAGCAAAGCCCTGGCCCTGCTGGCCGCCGATGCCTGCGACGACCGCAAGGCCACCGACATCGTCCTGATCCGCGTCGAGGAGATCTCTTCGATTGCCGATTGGTTCGTGATCGCCAGCGGATTCACCGATGTCCAGGTGCGCGCCATGGCCCGCTCCGTTGAGGACAAGCTGGAGGAGCAAACCGGCCGCCTACCCCTGCGCAAGGAAGGACAAAACGAGGGCCGCTGGGTCCTGCTGGATTACGGCGAGGTCATCGTCCATTGCCTGACCCCCGATGAACGCAGCTACTACGACCTGGAGTCCTTCTGGGGCCACGGTGAGAAGGAGAGCTTCGTAGGCTCGGCCTGATCGGAGCACTCCATGGCTGGCAGCGATCCATCGCAGGGGCTCAGCAGCAACACGCCCTGTCCAGTCCCCCCTGAGCAGCGGCCCCTCGAGCAATACAAGGAGCTGCAGAACTCCCTGTTCTTTGCCTGGGCCCAAAAGAACATCGCCCAGCCGCTGATCCAGAGCTGGCTGATCGCGATGCCGCTCACCCTCTACTTGGCCACGGGCAGCTTCCAATTGCGCCATGACCCCGCCGCCCTGACCGCCGCCGGCGCAGCGGGGGCCTGCGTGGTGCCGCTGCTGATGCTGACCCGTCAATGGCTGGGCTGGCGAACCGTGTTGCGGCGCCTGACCTCGACCCAGGTGGAGTACGAGGAGTCCGGTTGGTACGACGGTCAGGTCTGGGAGAAACCCCTGGCTTGGCGGCAACAGGACCTGCTGGTGGCCACCCATGAGGTCAAGCCGGTCCTGCGTCAGATCCAGCTCGCCCTGGCCACCACAGGGGGCCTGCTCCTGCTCGCCACCGGCCTCTGTCAGGCTCTCTGACATGACCTTCTCCAGCAGCTTCGGCAGCCGCCCCGGGGTGCCTCCCCTTGAGGTGCGCCTGACCCGCAATGGGATCGGCGAATCGCTGCACCGCGTCCATGCCGTGGTCTGCGACCAGCGCGGCCGGATCCTGATGCGCGCTGGAGACCCGCAACAGCTGAGCTTCATCCGCTCGGCCCTGAAACCCTTCCAGGCCCAGATCTTTGTCAGCAGTGGCGCCGCAGATCAGGGCGAGCACGACGACCGCGCTCTGGCCATCGCTTGCGCCTCCCATGCCGGCGAGGCCGGCCAGGCCCGTGAAGCCTTCAAGATCCTCTGGAAGGCGGACCTGGAGAGCGAACAGCTGCAGTGCCCCACCCCGGCTGGCCGGCAGAGTCCGCTCGAGCACAACTGCTCCGGCAAGCACGCGGCCTTCCTGGCCACCTGCCGCAAGATGCAATGGCCTCTGGAGACCTATCTCCAGATCGAGCACCCGCTGCAGCAGCAGGTTCTCAAGCGCGTCGGCGAACTGCTCGGGATGCCCGCCGC
>JAAZUZ010000015.1 GCA_018623875.1 Synechococcus sp. HW_metabat.21 | reverse complement strand
CGGCACTGATGCGGCGGTTGAAACTGCGCGGCTTGAGTTCGCCTGCCGACACCATTTCCCGCAGCGAGGACACCCAGTCATCCACCAGGGCCGGGGCCAACTCCCGCAAGTGCAGGTGGGGGTGCAGCTCATCTCGCCAGCAGACGAAGTGGCGCAGCTCGCGGGCGTAGCCGTTGATGGTCTCCTGGCTCCCGGTGCGGCTGCACTGTTCGAGGAAACGCTTCAACAGAAGGTCGTCTTCCCACAGCACGGCCCCTGTCGTGGCGGCGTCGAACAGGCGCGAGACGTACGCCAAAGCATCCGCCTTATCCATGCCGTCGAGCAGGGAAGGAAGTTCTTTGCGTGCAGATTTGCGTGCAACCGGTTTTCGAGCTTCTGGCGTAATCGCCAGATCCCCTGAACTGGAATGGTTGAAGGGGCCTTCCAGCCCCAATGGATCATTTGGTTGATAAGGCTGATCTAACCCCATCTCCCTTAATTAGGGTCAGGCGGCCACGGGGGCGGTCTGACGGGAGAAACGAACGATGTTGTTCGCTGTTACGGGTTCGCTCTAACCGAGCAGGCTTCAGTCACCCTCCTCATGCCCCGTCGAAACCATTGCAGCCCCTTGAAGTGGAGCTGAGCGGAATCGAACCGCTGTCCGAAACACTGGTGTGAGCCACCTAGTCCGATCAAGATCGGACCTCCTCATTCTGCAGGGTGAACGCACAATGAGAGAGGCCGCTCGATGGACGGGTGACCGACCGCCTTCATCGATGACATGACAGAGGCCTGGCGCCAGCAATCCCATCGCCGCAGTGGCCTGATCCAAGGGATTGCGGTGCTTCCTCAGGGCCTCGAGGAGATTGGCGCCGAGGAACTCATCAAGCTGGGGGCCAAGCAGGTGCAGCCCCTGCGGCGTGCCGCGGCCTTCGAAGCCGACATGGCCTGCCTCTATCGGCTCCATCTGCAATGCCGCTACCCCTTCCGCTTTCTCCGGGAAATGGCGCGGTTCCCCTGCCATGACCGCGAGTCGCTCTACTTCGGTATCCAGGACGCCCTCGACTGGGAGCGCTGGCTGCACCCCTCCATGAGCTTCCGCGTCGATGTCAGCGGCAGCAATCCGGGGCTCAGCCATAGCCACTACACGGCCCTACAGGTCAAAAACGCCGTGGTCGATCTGCAGCGGGATCTCTGGGGGGAGCGCTCCTCCATCGATCTCGAGGAGCCGGATCTCTCCCTCCATGTCCACCTGAACCGCCAGGAAGCCCGGCTCAGCCTGGATGGCTCCGGCGGCAGCCTGCATCGCCGGGGCTACCGCAGCGCCATGGGCCTGGCCCCCCTCAAAGAAAACCTGGCCGCCGGTTTGGTTCGCCTCAGTGGCTGGGATGGGACCACTCCCCTGGTGGATCCCCTCTGCGGCTCGGGGACGCTCTTGATCGAAGCCGCCAGCTGGGCCCTCTCCCAGGCCCCAGGCCTGCATCGCCCCTTTGCCCTCGAGGGCTGGGCCGACTTCAACGCTGAGCTCTGGGAAGAGGAACAACAGCGCGCCCAGGCCCGGGAGCAACCGCTCAGCACCCTGCCTGTGCTGCTGGGCTGCGAAGAAAACGCGAGCGTCGCCGATCAAGCCCGCCACAACGCCCAGGCCGCCGGCCTGGACGAGGCGATCACGATCCAAACCGGCGACTTCCGCACGCTGGAGCTACCGAGCGGCCCCGGGGTGCTGGTCTGCAACCCGCCCTATGGCGAACGCATTGGTGAACGGGATGAACTCGAGCAGCTCTACGCCGATCTGGGGGCGATGGTGAAGGAGCGTTGCAGCGGCTGGAGCCTTTGGCTGCTGAGCGGCAACCCAGAGCTCACCGGAGCGCTGCGGATGAAAGCCAGCCGTCGCATTCCCGTCAGCAATGGCGGCATCGATTGCCGCTGGCTCCATTACGAGATTCGTTAGCACCATGGGGCATTTGCTGGCGAGCACCCCGGGACTCATGAGCGTCCCGCTTGAGATGCAACTGCTGTTTATCGGCGCGGTGTATCTCGGCACATTGATCATCAGTCGCTTCTCAATTCGGATTGGCCTTCCCGCCGTCCTTGGCGTCCTGCTCTTAGGGCTGCTGATCAATCTCCAGATCCTGGATGTTCATCCCTCGGAGGTGGAGCGGCTCCAGACCTTCTCCCTGGCCCTTCTGCTCTTTTATGCCGGCCTGAAAACAGACATCCAAGCCATCCGGGGCTTCCTGAAGTACGGACTCGTCCTCGCCATTGCCGGGGTCGCCATCTCGACCCTGGTGCTGGGGGCCGCCATCGTCTGGCTGACCTCCCAAAGCGGCAGCGCGATCACCCCGGGACTCGGCAATGCCATCCCCCTGGGGGCAGCGCTTCTTGTGGCCGCCTGCCTGGGGTCAACGGATGCCGGCGCGACCCTCGGGGTCCTGCGCCAAGTCCAACGCCATGTCCCTCAGAAGGTGCAGGACCTGCTGGAATTCGAGTCCTCGGTGAATGACCCTTCGGCGCTGATTTTGTTCAGCGTTGCCGCCAGTCTCTTCACCGTTGGCGTGCAAGGCCAAGCCTTGCCAGAGGTGATCATCAGCGCCTTCTCCAGCCTGCTGCAAAAGACGGGCTCTGGCGTCTTAGTGGGCCTGGGCTTCGGCTACATCGCCCGCTTGATGATTAACCGCTTAGTGGTCGATCGCGAGCAACTGCTGATCGTGGCGATCTCCATCGCTTTTATGGATTACGGCTTCACCCAGATTCTCGGTGGATCTGGATTTGTCGCGGTCTATATCACCGGTCTCCTAATGACCAACGAGCACTACAACCGACCGGAGATCAATCACCAAAGCATTCAAGATGTTCTGCTGCCGTTCAACACGATGACGGAGATCAGCATCTTCTTCATTTTCGGCTTGCTGGTGAATCCAAATCAGCTGCTGCCGGCCCTTCCCGCCGGCCTGGCCACCGCCGCGGTCCTCATGCTCGTCGCCCGCCCCTTGAGCGTCCTGGTCTTCCAACAACTGTCGCCCTTCAGTTTCAAGGAGTCGCTATTGGTGGCCTGGTGCGGCCTGCGCGGTGCGGTGCCCCTGGCGCTCTCCTTCAACGTCATGACGGCCATCCCGATGCTGCGGGGCGTGCCCGGCGATACCAGCGCCGTCCTGCTGGCCCAGAACTGCCAGGCCATCGTCTTCATCACGGTGATGGTGAACCTCAGCCTGCAGGGACTGTCCCTACCGAGCCTCTGCCGTTGGCTCAGCGACCGACCAACGCCCGCGTCGTCTTCGTAAGCCCCGCCAGCGTTTCAGGCAGGTAGGGGCCCTTCGTCATCAGGCCGCCGATCCGCAAGAAGAGTCCGCTCAAGAGCAGGTTCATGCCCATCACCCCGAGGGCGGCATGGATCCAGCTCCAAGCCCAGCTCTGATGCAACCAAACCAGGAGCGCCACATCGGCCGCTAACCAGGCCATCAGCAGCGCCGAGAACCCGGCCATCAGCAGGACCACACCGCCGATCAGGCGCCGCTTCTCCCGGTCAGCCTCCTTGAGGGCGATACGGACGTGCAGGTCCATCACCGAGGCCACCAGACCGGTGATCCGAGACGCCGCCTTCAGGGGCACCCCACGCCGCGGAGCCTCCTGCGGGGATGAAGAGTCGGAGCTGGTCATGACGAGCGGCGGCCGGAGAGCATCAGCCCCAACAACACACCCACTCCAGCAGCCAAACCCAAGGCCATCAAGGGGCGCTCCCGAACGGGTTTCTCGATGCGCGGCCGCAGAGTCGTATTCAGGTCATCCAGCAACTGCTCCAGCTGCTCCTCCAGGGGCCTTAGCGAATCCGCCCATTGCTGGGCCTGGTCCTCACCAAGGGTCAGTAGATCCAAGAGCTGATCCTTCACACCGTCGCTGGTGCGTCCGGTCTGGCGAGCGATCACCTCGACCACGGTGTCCAAGCTGCCGCGGGTGGCCTCCAGGGTGTGGCGCGCCACCTCGGGCCACTCCTGCTGGATCGTCGGCAGAAACTGCTCAAAGTGCTCCCGGAAGAGCGTCGCGACTGGGGAAACGGACTCGCGCTCAGGCGACTCCTCTCGCTCCGGCTCGACCTTCTCCTGCCATGGCTGCTCCGGCATGGGCTCCTGGGGAACACCGTTGCTGGTCGTGCCTGAGTCCATGGGGCCGTGGGACAGCCACCACACCGTAATGACCACGCCTTGAAATCGACAGAGGGTCGGCTACTTTTCGACTGCTCGACGCTCGGGCCTGTTGGTTCACATCAATCAGGTAGAGCTGACCCACTTCAAGTCCTTTGGCGGATCGATGTCGATCCCACTGGACGAGGGGTTCACGGTGGTCACCGGTCCGAACGGCTCGGGCAAAAGCAACATCCTTGATGGGGTCCTCTTCTGCCTGGGCCTCGCCAGCAGCCGTGGGATGCGGGCCGAGCGACTCCCCGACCTGGTCAACAGCTCCAAGCTGAAGCAGGGCAAGGCCGCCGAAACGGTGGTCTCGGTTCGCTTCGACCTCAGCGACTGGCAGCCCGACGAGGCCGAACAGGGCCTTGAGGCACCCGAGGAAGGCCCCTGGATCAAACCCGGGCAAACCGAATGGACGGTGACCCGTCGGCTGCGCATCGCCCCGGGCGGCACCTACGCCAGCACCTACAGCGCCGACGGCGTCCCCTGCAATCTCCAGCAGCTCCAAACCCAGCTCCGGCGGCTGCGGGTGGACCCTGAGGGCAGCAACGTCGTCATGCAGGGCGACGTGACCCGCATCGTCTCGATGAGTTCCCGGGACCGCCGCGGAATCATCGACGAGCTGGCCGGGGTGGCGCTCTTTGACTCCCGGATCGAGCAGACCCGCTCCAAACTCTCCGACGTCCAAGACCGGGAGGAGCGCTGCGCCATCGTCCAGCAGGAACTGCTGGTCTCCCGCCAGAAGCTCGAGCGGGACTGCGCCAAGGCCCGCACCTATCAGGAGCTACGGGACCGCTTCCAGCGGGGCCGGCTGCAGGAGCAAGTGCTGGGCTTCGAGCAGGCCGAGAGCCAGTTCAAGCAGCTGCAAAGCCGTCAGGAGGCGCTGAAACGCCAGCAGGAGAGCGAGCGCCAAAGCGTCAGCGAAGGCAGGACGACCCTCGAGAGCGCAGCCAAAGCCCTCGAGGCCTTGCAGGCCGAGGTCAAGGCCCTCGGAGAAGACCAATTGCTGGCGGTGCAATCCGAGCTGGCGGGTCTGGAGGCCAGCGCGCGGGAGCTCAGCCGCCAAGCCGAGAAGCACCAGCAGGGCGCCGAAGAGTTGCAGCGCCAACGGATGGAGCTGGGCCGCCAGCAGGCCGACCTCAAGCAACAGCAGAGCCAGCTGAACAGCGCCGACGACCAGGCCAGCCTCGAGCAGGCCGAAGCCGACTGCCGCAGCGCCGAAGCCGCCGTCGAACTCTCCCGCCGGCGCCTCGGGGAAGTGGCCGGCCGCAGCGGCAGCTGGCTCGAAGAGCAAAAGCAGCGCAGCCGCCAGCGCCAGGACCTCCAGGCCAAGCTCTCCCCGCTGCAGGCCGAGCAACAGCAACTCGTCGAGCGCCTGCGTCAGGAGCAGGAGCGCCTGGGCGAACTTCAGGAGCAGCTCCAGCAAGACGCCGCCAGCAGCGATGGGGTCTCCAGCTCCCTGACCGCGCTCGAGCAGGAGTGGCAACAGCTCCTCGATGACCTCAAGGCCCAGCAGACCCGCGCCCAGGAGCTCGCCGAAGCCCTCGCCCTCCAGCAACGCACCCGCCAGCGGCTCGAGCAGGAGCAGGTCAGCCTGGAGCGGGAGATCGCCCGGATGGAATCCCGGCGCGAAACCATCCAGGAAAGCCGCGGCACCGGGGCCCTGCGCCTGCTGCTGGAGGCCGGACTGGAGGGGATCCATGGTCCGGTTGCCCAACTCGGGGACGTGGAAGAAGCCAATCGCCTCGCCCTCGAAGTGGCCGCCGGGGCCCGCCTCGGCCAGGTCGTGGTCGATGACGACCGGATTGCGGCCCGGGCGATCGATCTGCTCAAGAGCCGCCGGGCTGGACGACTGACCTTCCTGCCCCTCAACAAAATCCGCGGTGGCGGGGGGGCCATGCGCAATGGCGCCGCCTTCGAGCGGGGCGGTGGAGCCGTGGGCGGTGACGGTCTGGTGGGCCGCGCCGTGGAACTGGTGCGCTTCGAACCCGTCTACAGCGAGGTCTTCCGCTACGTCTTCGGCGACACCCTGGTCTTCCGGGACCTCGCCAGCGCCCGCCGCGAACTGGGCCGCTGCCGCGCGGTCACCCTCGATGGCGAACTGCTGGAGAAGAGCGGGGCCATGACCGGCGGCAGCTTCCAGCAGCGGGGCAACCAGCTGAGCTTTGGTGCCGCGAGCGACGCCGATGAAGCCGAGCCCCTGCGCCGGCGCCTGCTGGAACTCGGTGAAACCCTGCTGGCCTGCAAGCGCAAAGAGGCCGAGCTGGGACGGGCCCTTGAGGAACTGCGCCCGCAGCTCAGCCGCCTTGAGCAGCGCAAGGCCGCCCTGGAGGCCGAACGCACGGCCGCCCAACGGGCCCATGGCCCCTTGCAAGAACGCCGCGATCAGCTGACGGCACGGATCAAGCAGATCGAGACCGACCTCAATGGCGGTCAGCAGCGGCTGCAGACCATCGCCACGGAACTCAACCCGCTGCAACAGGCCCTGCAGGACTTGGAAGCCAGCGAAGCCAGCG
Organism: Synechococcus sp. HW_metabat.21; assembly: GCA_018623875.1. Taxonomy (GTDB): domain Bacteria; phylum Cyanobacteriota; class Cyanobacteriia; order PCC-6307; family Cyanobiaceae; genus Vulcanococcus. The sequence goes on along the minus strand of JAAZUZ010000015.1, from coordinate 11,248 downwards.
CCCAGGCCAGCGGCGACAGCGAGCGTTGGCAGGGGCTCCAGCAGGAACTCGAAGCCGCCGACGCCGCCCTGACCAAGGCCCGGCAGGAACGGGACAACCTGCTCGCCGCCCGCCGGGAGAGGGGACTGGCCGCGGAGCGGGTCAACAGCCAACTGCAGGCCCTCGGCGGCGAAGAACAACGGCTCGCCCAAGCCGTGAACGCCCTGATCGCCGAGCGCAGCCAATGGAAGGAGCAACACCAGGCCGACCAGCAGAAGCGCAGCGAACTCGAGGCCAAACAACAGGAGTTGCAAACCCGCTTCGGTGAACGGCGCCGCGCCCGCGATGAAGCGGAGGCCCAACTCGCCAAGCAGCGCCAAGCCCTCCAGCAGCAGGAGTGGGAACTCCAGCGCCTCGGTGAAGAACTCCTGGCCCTGGCCGAGGAGGAGCGCAGCGGCGGCAGCCGGCTCGAGCAGCTACAGCGGGAACTCCCCGATCCCCTGCCGGAGATACCCAACGAGGTGCGTGAGAACGGCCTCGAGGCCCTCCAGGCCGAACTCAAGAGCCTGCAGCAGCGGATGGAGGCCCTCGAGCCGGTCAACATGCTCGCCCTGCAGGAGCTTGAGGAACTGGAGACCCGGCTGGCGGACCTGCAGGAGCGCCTCGATGTGCTCTGCAAGGAGCGCGAAGAACTGCTGCTGCGGATCGAGACCGTGGCAACCCTGCGCCAGGAGGCCTTCATGGAGGCCTTCAACGCCGTCGACGGACACTTCCGCGACATCTTTGCGGGCCTCTCCGATGGCGAAGGCTTCCTGCAACTGGAGAACCCCGAGGCCCCGCTCGACGGGGGACTGAACCTGGTGGCCCACCCCAAGGGCAAAGCGGTGCGCCGCCTGGCCTCCATGAGCGGCGGCGAGAAGTCCTTGACCGCCCTGAGCTTCCTCTTTGCGCTGCAGCGCTTCCGTCCCTCCCCCTTCTATGCCCTCGATGAGGTCGACAGCTTCCTCGATGGCGTCAACGTGGAGCGCTTGGCTGCCTTGATCGCCCAGCAGGCCGATGCCGCCCAGTTCCTCGTGGTCAGCCACCGCCGTCCGATGATTGGGGCCGCCACCCGCACCATCGGTGTGACCCAGGCCCGCGGAGCCCACACCCAGGTGGTGGGATTACCCCAAGCGGCGTAACAAAGCCCCGCCCGCTTTTCGGTCACAATGCGCCCATGACAAGCACCCCACCCGGAAGCGACCCCGCGGCCACCCCAAGCGACCGCCTTTGGCTGCGCTCGGAGCTGATGGGCACCCAGGTGATCACCCGCGACACCGGACGGCGTCTGGGTGTGGTGGGCGAAGTCGTCGTCGATATCGACCGCCGCGAGGTGGTTTCCCTGGGCCTGCGCGACAACCCGCTGACCCGTTTCCTGCCGGGCCTGCCGCGCTGGATGCCCCTGGAGAGCATTCGCCAGGTGGGCGACGTGATCCTGGTGGATTCCGCGGACTCCCTGTCCGAGAACTTCGATCCGGACCGCTACTCCCGGGTGATCAACTGCCAGGTGATCACCGAATCGGGCGAACAGCTGGGCCGGGTGCTGGGCTTCAGCTTCGACATCGAAACCGGCGAGCTCACCACCTTGGTGATCGGGGCCGTCGGCGTGCCGCTCCTCGGGGAAGGGGTCCTGAGCACCTGGGAGCTGACCGTTGAGGAGATCGTCAGCAGCGGACCCGACCGAATCATTGTTTACGAGGGCGCCGAGGAGAAGCTGAAGCAACTGGGCACCGGTCTGCTGGAGAAGCTGGGCGTCGGTGGCCCGAGCTGGGAGCAGGAGGAGCGCGAGCGCTATCGCCTCAACATGGTTCCGGTTGAGAACCAACTGGCCGCGGGCCAACCGACGGCACAGGAGGAACAGCGCCGGATTGAACCAGCCACCAACCGCCGCTTCGAGCCAGAAGAGGATTACGACTACGTCGAGGTCGAGCAGCGCCGCGAACGGGAGCCCCTGCGCCAGCGCCGCTACCTAGACGAGGAGCCCACGCCGCGCCGCTACGTGCGCGATGAGTCCCCGCTGGACGTGGAGCCCTACGAGCCCTACGACGAGCGCTCGCCGATGCCGCGGAGGCGGGAGTCCTCCGGCGGCGACCCGTGGTGATGGGGGAAGGGCCTAGCCCTTCGCCTCCTCAAAGTTCAGCGACGCCGAGTTGACGCAGTAACGCAGACCGGTGGGCGTGGGACCGTCGTTAAAGACGTGGCCCAGGTGGGCGTCGCAGTTGGCGCACTTGATCTCGGTGCGAACCATGCCGTGGCTGGTGTCCGAGTGGGTGCTGATGGCGCCCTCCTTGGCCCCATCCCAAAAGCTCGGCCAGCCGGTGCCCGAGTTGAACTTGGTCTCGGAGCTGAAGAGCTCGCTGCCGCAGCAGACGCAGCGGTACATGCCCTTCGCTTTGTTGTCCCAATAGACCCCGGTGAAGGCCCGCTCGGTCCCTCCCATCCGGGCCACTTGGAACTGCTCAGGAGTGAGCTTCTCGCGCCATTGCTCGTGGTCGTGCTGGGCGGCGTCAGCCATCGCTGGAGATCCTGCGGATTGCCCTCAAGCTAGGCAGCGTCCCCAGGGGCCGGCGGCAGCAATTCCCGCACCATCCCGGCCAGGGCTGCGACGGCACCAGGCTGCCCGCGCAGGCTGCGCAGGTCCTCCCGCATCCCCTCCAAGCGCTGGGGATGGGCCAACCAATCGGCGGCTTCCCCGGCGATCTCCTCTGGCGTGATCGCCCCAACGCGCTCGGGCACGACCTGACGTCCTGCCGAGATGTTCGGCCAGGCCAAGAAGCCGTGGTGGCGCATCCGCCAGGCAGTCAGGGCCGCGCCGAGCAGCCAGCGCAGCAGGGGCAAGCGGGCCAAGATCCCGATGCCGCCATCCCAGGCCTGCATGACCTGCAAGTGCTGCGTGGGCACCAAAACGATCATCGGGACCCCCAGGGCCCCCAACTCCGCCGTGTTCGCCCCGACCGTGGTTAGCGCCAATTGGCATTGACTGAGCACCCCATGGGCGGGCTGCTCCTCCACCAAACGAATCCGGGAACCGGCGGGGGTGACCAGGTCCTCGCCCTCGAGCCGAGGCTCCCCGGAGCCGTAGTGCTGGGCGATCGGATTGGCCGCGCTTCCATAGGCCAGCAGCTCTTGAACGCTTGTGGTGGGGGCCACCGGCAGCAGAAAACGGCAGCCGGGCCGCTGGGCGGCCAGGCGATCGGCGGCCTCCAGCAAAAACGGCATCCCCACCTGGAGCTTCGCCCGCTTGGATCCGGGCATCAACGCCACCCATTCCCCCTGGGGAAGGGGACGCTCCGAACGGGCAGCGTCCGAGAGATCGGCCATCAAATCCCCGACCACTTGGCAGCGGGGCTGCCAGCGGCGGGAGAGGCGATCCGCGGCCGCGGGCCCCATCGCCGCAATCCGGTCGTTCCAGCGGGGCCAGCGGGCCACCCATTCGGCGTAGGTGATGTGGCGATAGCCCAGACGGGCCGAGAGCAGCACCGTCCAGAACTGATCACCGCCAAGGAAGACCACGACACCGCGCCGGGGCCATCGCCCCGGGCGCAGCAGAAGGCTCCAGAAGCGTTTGGCGGGGCTGATCCGCTCAAACAGACCCATCCGGTCCGCCACCTGGTGCTCAATGCCCGTGGCATTCGGGCAGGGAACAAGCACCAACTGCAGGGCCATCTCCGCCCCCGGCGTCACCGGGCGCAGAGCGAGTTCACGGTGCAGGCGCTGGGCCAGGGGGCGCACCCAGGTGGCCAGTTCGCCGGGGCCATTGCAGACGAGAACGATGCTGGCCGCATCGCTCCCGCCAGGGGACGAGGACTGAGGCTCAGCGGCGGCAGGCTTCACGCTGCGGAGCTTTTCAACAATGCGGATGGCGAGACTTGAACTCGCAAGACCGAAGTCACACGCCCCTCAAACGTGCGTGTCTACCAATTCCACCACATCCGCGTGGTAGTGAGCACCCAAGCAAAAACGGTGTTCTGGTCTGGATTCTCGGGGGGAGTGCACCACCGCGGGACGGTGGCGTGAGGGGTGCAGCGCTGATGCACTGCCCAGGCAATATACCCATCGCCTGACCCCGCGCAGCAAGGGGTAGGCCCGGTCAACACTGATACAGTCCCACCGGCCTGCCCTGCCGGATTCGCCGGACTGCCACTGGATGCCCATCGGCAAACTGCTGATCGCCAACCGCGGCGAAATTGCTCTTCGAATCCTGCGCACCTGCCGGGAATTGGGCATTCCCACCGTCGCCGTTTACAGCACGGTTGATCGCAACGCCCTGCACGTCCAGCTGGCCGACGAAGCGGTCTGCATCGGCGATGCACCGAGCAGCAAGAGCTACCTCAATATCCCCAACATCCTCGCGGCGGCGACCTCGAGGGGCGCCGACGCCATCCACCCCGGCTACGGCTTCCTGGCTGAGAACGACAAGTTCGCCGAAATCTGCGCCGACCACGGTCTGACCTTTGTTGGCCCCTCGCCCGAGTCGATCCGCTCGATGGGCGATAAGTCGACGGCCAAGGCCACCATGCAAAAGGTGGGGGTTCCCACCATCCCCGGCAGCGAAGGCCTGCTGGAGAACGTGGACGAGGCCCGCAGCCTGGCGGAGTCCATGGGCTATCCCGTGATGATCAAGGCGACCGCCGGTGGCGGTGGCCGCGGGATGCGCCTGGTCCCCTCAGCGGACCAACTGGACAACCTCTTCAAGGCCGCCCAAGGGGAAGCGGAAGCCGCCTTTGGCAACCCCGGCCTCTACATGGAGAAGTTCATCGACCGGCCCCGGCACGTTGAGGTGCAGGTGCTGGCCGACCGCCACGGGAACGTGGTCCATGTCGGGGAACGGGACTGCTCCATTCAGCGGCGTCACCAAAAGCTGCTCGAGGAAGCCCCGAGCGTGGCCATCGACGCAGAACTCCGCCGGCGCATGGGCGAAGCCGCCGTCGCCGCAGCTCGCACCATTGGCTACGAGGGCGCCGGCACCGTGGAGTTCCTGGTGGATCGCACCGGCAACTTCTATTTCATGGAGATGAACACCCGGATTCAGGTCGAGCATCCCGTGACCGAAATGGTCAGCGGTGTGGACCTGATTGCCGAGCAACTGCGCATCGCCGGTGGCGACCCCATCTCCGTCAGCCAGGACCAGATCAAACTGACCGGCCACGCCATCGAAGTCCGGATCAACGCCGAGGACCCCCGCCAAAACTTCAGGCCTGCCCCCGGCAAGATCACCGGCTGGCTTCCCCCCGGCGGTCCCGGTGTGCGCTTCGACAGCCACGTCTACACGGGCTACGAGATTCCGCCCTTCTACGACTCCTTGATCGGCAAGCTGATCGTGTGGGGCAACGACCGCGACCACGCCCTCAAGCGCCTGCGCCGCGCCCTGGCGGAATGCGCCGTGACCGGGATTCCCACCACGATTGATTTCCACCTGCAACTGCTGGAGCGTCCGGAGTTCATCTCCGGGGACGTCCACACCAAGTTCGTGGAGCAGGAGATGCTGCCGAACGGCTAGGCCGGCAGCACGCTCAGGCGCATCACCATCTGGGTCAGCAGCCCCTGCTGACCCACCAGCAGCTCTCGAACCAGGCTGACCAGGCCCACCCAGATCACCGGGGTGACGTCCACGCCACCGATTGGGGCGATCAACTTGCGGCTGAGGCTGAGCACCGGTTCAGTCGGAATCGCCACCAGCCTCCAGACCCCCTGGCTGAGATCCACCTGCGGATACCAAGTCAGCACGATCCGGAACAGGAACAGGAGGGTCCAGGCGGAGAGCAGCAGACCCAGGCCCATCGCAAAGGGCGGCAGCACCAGACGGAGCAGTTCCAAGCTGGAGCCATCAGTTCCCGTCACAAAGCCCTAAGCAGCACCGCAGCAATCGTAGGAAGTTGCCATCACTGCCTAGGATTGCCGGCGGATTCGGCACTGTCATGACCCCTTCCCTCGCCAATTTTCTGAGCAGCCTCCTGTGGGGCGCCGTGATCGTGGTCATTCCTGTGGCAGCCGCCGTGATCCTGATCAGCCAGAACGACCGGGTCGACCGCAAGCTCTGATTCCCCATCGGCTGGGGGCCGGTCTCGACGCCCGCCCTACAGTGGCCTGAAAGGGCAATCGATCTGTGGTTAACGCCAGCCTGAATTGGGCCAGCATTGTCGGGATCGTGCTGGCCGTCGGCGGGGCTCTCCTCTACTTCATGAGGAGCTTCAAGCCGGCTCTGGCCCGCGACTACGACGTGTTTTTTGCCGCCGTTGGCCTTCTCTGCGGCGGCATTCTCTTTTTCCAGGGCTGGCGCCTCGACCCGATCCTCCAGTTCGGTCAGTTCCTGCTGGCCGCCACCACCGTCTTCTTCGGCTACGAGAGCGTCCGACTCCGCGGTGTGACGACGGAACAGGCCCGACGCTCCTCCTACTTCGACGACGACGAACCCAGTCCGAGGCCGCGCATGGGTGGCGGACGGGACTTCGGCGACGACGTCGACCGTTTTGACGATCCCCAGCCCCTGCGCCGGCGGATCCGCTCCCGCGAAGACAGCTACGGCGAACGGGAGGACGACTCCTACCGTTCCCGCCGCCCCGCCCGCGCCGCCATTCCCGAGCGGGCCGCGTCCCGCGATGACTGGCAGGGCCAAGGCGGACGCTCCGAGCGGGAATCTGAGCCCTCAAGCCGCTTCCGCGCTGGCGGCGCTCCAGCCTCCTCCTCTTCGGAATTCGGCAGTCGCCGCCAAGGCCGAGAGGAGATGCGCCGCGGCAGCCGTCCAACGAGCCGCCCGGACGACATGCCCCGCTCCAGCCGTCGCGGCAGCCCCATGGGGGCAGCCCGCTCGACGGAGAATCCGGGTGTGCCCCAGGGTGCTCCCTATCAAGCCAACGCCAAGCCCGAAGCGGATGCTGGCGTGAGTGATGCCGAGTTCCGTCCGGTCCGGCCGGCCCCAGGTGGAAGCAGCAACGGATCGCCCCGTCCCCGCGACAACAGCTCCCGCTTCGACGACTGAGGCCATTGCACGCTCGAGCACTGGTGATGGCTGGCGTGCTGCTGGCCATCGGCGGATGTGGATTGCGCCGGCAGACGGCCAGTCCGATCGGCCTCAACGGTGCTGAGAACCGCGAGCAGCCGGCCCTGAGCGGTGATGGTCGCTTGCTGGCCTCCCTCGTCGAGCGCGGCGGCCGGACCACCGTTCTGCTGCAGGAGCGCCGCAGCGGCAAGGTGCTGCCCCTACGGCACCTGCGGAGGCATCAACCCCACAGTTCTCCCTCCCTGAGTTGGAATGGCCGCTATCTGGCCCTCTTGATCCAACGGGGGAGGCGCCGGGAGGCGGTGATTGAAGATCGGGCCAGCGGCGCCCTCCAGCCCCTTTTCCTACCCGGGAATGCCGAGCCCAGGCGTCTCAGCCTGGCGCCGGATGCCCGCCAACTGGCGGTGGAGCTCACCAGTCAAGGCAGCACGCGGCTGCAGCTCTTTGACCTGAGCGGCCTACTGGAGCCGGACCTGGCACCTGGTCTGCGCGAGAGCGGAGGCGGACCGGGGGGACCGCCATGATGCGGCGCCTCGTACTCACAGCGGGCGCGGCACTGCTGCTCCTCAGTGGCTGCGGCGGCGGACGGCTGCGGCCCCTCGCCGGGCTCAACCAGCAACTCAATCAACTCGGCCAAGGCCGGAGCCCTTCCCTCTCCGGCGGCTGGCTGGCCTTGATCGCCGCCCGCGGCAGCGGCCGGGTCCAGGTGCAGCTGATCGACGTCAAGCGACGCAACCCCGTCCCCCTGCCCGGGCTGAATCGACCGGACGCCCTGCCAATCAGCGTGGCCGTGGACCAAAACGCGGAACGCCTTGCCGTCGTCCGCCAACGGGAGGACCGCACCGAATTGGTGCTCTACAAACGCAGTCTGCAGGCCACCCAACTGCTGCCCATGGAGCCCGCCGGGGTGCCGCGCCAGGTGAGCTTCAGCGCCGATGGGCGCGTGCTGGCGGTGGAGGTCAGCCGCGGCGGGCTCTGGCAGATCGATCTCCTGGAGATCCCCTAGACAGCCCTCAGCCGACGAAGCCAGCCCAACGCAGGAACGTCTCCCCGCTGAGGGCCTCCACCACGAGGATCGCCACGAAGCCGACCATGGCGAAGCGACCGTTGACCCGCTCCGCATAACCGCTCCATCCAAAGGCCGGAGCGTCATTGGTCGTGGCGCTAGTGGCGGGGACGTCGGGCGTCTCGGACATCGTGGGATCAGGCTCCTGAGCTGAAGTCATAGCTGGTGGCGGGAATCAGCTTCCATCCCCCCTGGCCGTCGAGCTCGAGCACCAGGTCGTGGAAGCTCTTGAGGCTAGGGCGGTGGCCCACGCTCACAAAGGCCATCTCCCGTTGGGAGAGCAGGTCATAGAGGTGTTTCTCAGTGCCGACATCGAGGGCACTGGTGGCCTCATCCAGCACCACAAAGCGCGGGGAATTCAGCAGCAGACGGGCAAAGGCCAAGCGCTGCTGCTCACCCAGCGAGAGCAGCCGCGGCCAGTCCTGCTTGATGTCGAAATCGGGGTAGCGCTGCACCAAGGCCGACAGACGCACCTCGTTCAGGACGCTGCGCAGGTGCTCATCGCTAAAGCGCTGGGGCTCCTGGGGATAACAGAGCTGCTCCCGCAGGCTGCCCAAAATCATGTAGGGCTTCTGGGGGATAAAGAGCAGCTCCGAGAGGGGCGGACGCTGGACCTCGCCGCGGGCCGCCGGCCAAAGGCCGCTGACCAAACGCAGGAACGAGGTCTTGCCGCAGCCGCTGGGGCCCACGACCAACACCCGCTGCCCCGGGCCGACCTCGAGGCTCAAGTCCTGGATCAAGCGCCGCTCGCTATTGGGGGGCACCAGATCGACATGGCGCACCAACAGCGAGCCGGAGGCCCCCGTGCTCGATTGCGCCTCGCTCAGACGCTGCTGCTCAGCGTTGACCTCACTGATGGCTTCGACCTTGCCCTGGAAACCCTCCAGTCGACTAATCGATGCGGAGAAAGCCGCCAGACGGTCGATGTTGTTCACGATGAAACTCACCGAGAACAGCACCTGGGAGAAGGCAATCCCGGCCTGGGCGAAGACCCCAAAATCCACTTCTTTGGCGAAGTAGATCGGAGCGATCACCAACCAGGGCAAGAAGCGCGAGAAATAGTCATAGGAGCGCTGAATCACGCTGATCAGCGCCTCCCAAATGATCAGCTTGTTGTAGTTCTGAATCGCCCCACCCAGGCGCCGCTCCGCCTCCCGGGATTCCTGCTGCTCACCGCGGTAAAACGCAATCGATTCGGCGTTATCGCGGATGTGGACGAGGCCGTAACGGAAGTCGGCCTCCAGGCGCAGCTGGTCGTAGTTCAGGGCCACCAGCTTGCGGCTGGCGAACACGATCACGGCCGTCCCGCCCAGGGAATAGATCAGCAGCCACAGCGCCAGGGTCGAGCTGATCGTCCACAGCACCACGATGAAGCTGAGGAAGGTCAAGACGGCAGACACCACCTCGACACTGACGCTCAGGCTGGTGCCCGTGAAGCTGGCGGTGTCCTGGGAGATCCGTTGGTCCGGGTTATCGATCTCTTCGGCCGCCTCATCGTTGGGATTGAGGACGTAGTAGGCGCGGTTGGTCAGGTAGCGGCGCAGCAGGCGGCCACTGAGCCATTCCCGCCAAAGCAAACCCAAGCGAGGAATCAAGTAGCTCTGGATAGCCCGGATCGGCAACGCCAGAACCAAGCAGAAGGCGTAGATCGCAACGATCTGCCAGAACTCTTCGACCTTGTAGGTGACGAGCGCGTTTTCAACGTTGCGGGCGACATAGCTGATGCCGACGTTGATCCCGTTGATCACCAGGATCAGCAACGTGATCACCCCGAGCATCAGCCAAGGAAGCCAGCGCCCCTGCCGCAACTTGCTGCGCAGGGAGACAAAGCTGCCCAGTCCCGCCGCAAACAGGACCATCAAGATCGGTCCAGCTGGACTGGTCCAAATCGAGGCCACCTGCTCGGGAACCCCAGGCAGAAAACGGGCCTGGAACTCAGGAAACAGTGCACCACTCAGGGCGATGACCCCACTGAGCAGCAGCAAGGTGCTGCCGGCTACGACCGCCAACAGGGCCAGGATCAGCAGCAGGAACTGCCAACCACTGGTCTCCTCAACGGGGAGGAAGTAGGGCTGAGCCAGCCGCTGCAGCTTGATGAGCTGACGGCGGAAGGCCTGCAGGGGATTCATGACGGCGCTCAGATGCCCCCATTCTCGCCGCTCGGAACTCAGCCTGGAGGCCAGGCCAAGGGACGGCCACCGATCACGTGGACATGCAGGTGGAAGACGGTCTGGCCGGCCTCCTCGCCGCTATTGATCACCGTGCGGAAACCCGTCAGCCCCTCCTGCTTGGCGACCTTGGCCGCCACCAGCAGCAGATGGCCCAGCAATGGGGCCTGGCTGGCCTCGGCCTCCGCCAGGTTCACCACGTGCTCGCGGGGAATCACCAGGATGTGGACCGGGGCCTGGGGAGCCACATCGCGAAAGGCCAGGCACTGCTCGTCGGCATAGACCTGATCGCAGGGAATCTCCCCCCGCAGGATCCGGCCAAAAATCGTGTCGTTGCTGGCGGCGTCGGCCATGGGTTCAGGCGGCTGGTGAAACAGCGGTGGAACTACTGAACTAGCGCTGTCCTTAAGCCGATGCTGGCACGATCAAGCACCGCCGCCCTGGCGGGGATCGAGGCCTATCCCGTCCAAGTGGAGGTGGATCTCGCCCCAGGCCTTCCGGCCCTGGTCATCGTCGGCCTAGCCGATGCGGCCGTCCAGGAATCCAGGGAGCGGGTGCGCTCAGCCCTGCGCAACAGCGGCCTGCGGCTGCCGCTCTCTCGGGTGGTTGTCAGCCTGGCGCCCGCCGACCGCCGCAAGCAGGGTCCCAGCTTTGATCTCCCCATCGCCCTGGCCCTGGCCTGCGCCAGCGGACAACTGCAACCCGAGCAACTCGAGGGGATCTGGTGCTGCGGCGAACTTGGCCTCGATGGCCAGTTGCGGCCCATCCGCGGCGCCCTCTCGATCGCCTTAGCCGCCCACCAGGCCGGAGCCCGGGCCCTCCTGGTCCCCGAGGCCAATGGGGCCGAAGCCGCTTTGGTGGAGGGGCTTGAGGTCCGGCCGGCAGGCAGCTTGAACAAAGCCCTCGAGGCCCTGCAGCCGAACTACACCCCCAAGCCTCTCCCACCTCAAGCCCCCTCTCCAAGGCCCAGGGACAGGCCCGTCGATTTGCAGGAGG
>JAAZUZ010000114.1 GCA_018623875.1 Synechococcus sp. HW_metabat.21 | reverse complement strand
GTGATCAGTGGCTTTGAGGCTGGGAGCGACCAAGGGCGGGTGCTCTGGCACGGCCAAAGCTGGTCGGCAGAGAACTTGGAGCCCCGCCAAGCGCTTAGGCCCGGCAGCCAGGTGCTGGTGATGGGACGGGACGGCACCAACCTGCAGGTGCTGCCGAGCGCCTAGGTTCCAAAACCAAGCGCAACCGGCACCCATGCAGCTGCGGATCGGCAATGGCTACGACATCCACCGGCTGGTGCCGGGTCGGCCGCTGATCCTGGGGGGGCAACGGCTGGAGCACCCCGCTGGCCTGGGGCTCGATGGCCACAGCGATGCCGACGTGCTCGTGCACGCGATCATGGATGCCTTGCTCGGGGCCCTGTCCCTGGGGGACATCGGCAAGTACTTTCCACCCGACGATCCCCAATGGAAAGGGGCCGACAGCCTGGTGCTACTGGAGCAGGTCGTCGCCCTCGTGCAAGAGCGGGGCTGGAGTGTGGTCAACGTCGATTCCGTGGTGATCGCCGAGCGCCCGAAGCTCAAGCCCCACATCGAAGCGATGCGTTGCGCGATCGCCGCCCGAATGGGACTGGAGCCCGATCAGGTGGGGGTGAAGGCCACCACCAATGAAAAGCTCGGCGCAGAGGGCCGCGAAGAAGGCATCTCCTCCCAAGCCGTGGCCCTGCTGCAACGCCCATGAAGCTGCTCGCTAGGGTCGCGGCACTTGTCCTTTCCATCGCGATGCTGCTGGCCGGCCATCCCGATGTGGCGATCGCCGCCACCGAGCAGCCTGGCGGTCAGCTCGAGGTGGTCGTCGTCGAGCACCTGCGCATCAAGGTGCCGGCGGATGGTCGCCAAGCCTGGCTGCAGGCGGAGCAGGGCAGTTGGGAACCTTGGCTGCAGACGCAAGACGGGTTCCTGGGCCGCGAACTGCTCTGGGACAGCGAACGCGAAGAAGGCACGCTGCTGATCCGCTGGGCCAGCCGCGAACAGTGGAAAGCGATCCCCGAGGCGGACGTCGAAGCGGTGCAAACGCGCTTTGAAGAACTCGCACGCGCGGCCACGGGCCAACGCCAAGGCAACCCCTTCCCCCTGGTCTTTGAAGGGGAACTGATCCCAGCGGCATGAGCGAGCTGGCCCGCCTAGATCTCGAGCGGCGGCAACGCCTTGGCATGGCCGAGGCGATTTGGGGAGAACACAAAACCGCCGAGCAGATCGCGGCGATCCTGGTGCGGCAGCAGGGCAGCGGTGAACTCGCCCTGGCCACCCGGGTGGATGCCGCCAAAGCCCAGGCCGTCGGAGTGCTCCTGGCGGATGAACAGCAGCTTCAGTTCCACGCCGAGGCGCGCTGCCTCACCCTTGGCCCAGCGGCCCCAATCCGTCCGGAATTGGGCGAGGTGATCGTGGTGAGTGGCGGCACCAGTGATTTGCCCGTTGCCGCGGAAGCGCAACTGGCCCTGCAGTGGCACGGCATCGCCTGTGAGCGCGTGCTCGATGTGGGCGTCGCGGGCCTACACCGCTTGCTGGGGCAACTCGATCGCCTGCGCCAAGCCCGGGTGCTGATCGCCTGCGCGGGGATGGAGGGAGCCTTGCCCACCGTCCTGGCTGGCCTCCTGCCCCAGCCGGTCATCGGGGTCCCGGTGAGCGTCGGCTATGGCGTCAGTGCCGGCGGCCAGGCGGCCCTGCACGGAATGCTGGCCAGCTGCGCCCCAGGCCTCAGCGTGGTGAACATCGACAACGGCTATGGCGCCGCGATGGCCGCCCTGCGGATCCTGCTCAGCAGTGGGGCCGCAGCGGAGCGGTAAGGGGGCGCTCCAACTCCAGCACCGCCTCCACCCAGAGACGCATCGAGCGGGGTAGGCGCCCCTGTTCATAGCGGTCCAAAGCCTCCATCAATACGGGGGTATTCACCCACTGCATCGATCGCCGAGCCATGCACGCCACGCCGGTGCTCCGCAGTGTGCTGAGCACCCCTCAGGGGTGCAACGGATGCGAGACGAATCTGCGGCTGGCCTTCAGGATTGGTTCAGCTAGGCGGCCGCGCTACGGCTTAAACCGCGTCGTGACGGCTCAACCACTCGAGCTCACGCACGCACTCCTCGGTCTCCACCTTGCTCAAGCGACTGAGCAGCGACTGCAGGTCCACGCCCGTCAGCTCACCATTGGCCTGCCATTTCATGGCGGAGGTCTCGGTGTTGTGGCGCGGGGAAGACACAGGTCAAAAAAGAGGTTCTCCGACGTTACGGATTGAACCCCCTTATCAACAATGGGTTATGGCGATCAGGAGCCGAAGAGTTTCTTTAATTCCCTAAATCTTGAGGAAACCTGTAGAAGAAATTCAGAGGTGTTTGAGCTGCGGATAGGCCGTGATCAGCTCATCGGCACTGAGCACATCACCGGCGCCATCGGGCTGCCAAATCACCTCGAGAGCCAACAGCTGGCTGGAGGGCACCGAGCCGAGGATGCGCAGGGTTTCGCGCAACTCCTCCGAACCATTCACCGGCTTGAGGCTCAAGCGCGTGCGGCTCGCCACCAGCAGGGTGACCGCGATGTAATCGCTGACGGCATCGGCGTCACCGGCCTTGCCGCCGGCGTTGGCACTCACCGTTCCCGAGACATTGCTGGTGACCTCACTGCGCAACTTGCTGCGCTCGGTCATCGAGAGGCGATTGAAGGTGGATTCCGCCGCTTGGAAGGGAACCTGCCCCACCTCAGCATTGGCGTAAACCCAAAGATCGGGCTGGCGCAGCAGGGCCAGGGTGCTGTCTTGCAGGACGCGCTGCAAACCGCTGCTGGTGCTGGTATCGGCCTGGCCGGCGAGGTCGCGCAGATCCTGCTGCAGCTCCCGGGCCGAAGCCAACAGGCCCACCTGGAGTTGGGCGATCGAGACCGGACCATCGCTCGGCGCGCGGTCGACAGAGCCGCCCTGCATGCCCGCCGGTAGAGATGCACCGCCACCGCCGCGGACGGCATTCACCAGCAGACCGACCACGGCCATCAGAATCAAGAAGCCAAAGAGGCCGCCGCCACCAAAGAAGAAGGGCACGACAAAGGGGAAGCCGAAGCCGCCGCCATAGCCGCGCTGATAGCCACCGCCCCGGTAACCGCCTCGGTAGCCACCCCCGCCATAGCTGCGGGGCATCGGAGCGGATCGGAAGCTGCCGCCGCCGATGCGACCGCCGCTGGCGGCCTGGCTGGTCTGCGGCAGCGCCAGCAGGAGCGTGAGCACCAGGGCCGGAACCATCAAGCCACTCAGCAGCCGGCGCACGAGCGAAGAGGGACGTGAAGCGGCCACGGCAGAGCTCTAGCTCGCTGGAATCTAAGAACCCCCGCCGACGATGGTGACCACCTCGAGACCATCGGCTTCCCGAACCGGCTGCTCAGCCCAGCGGGCCCGGGGCAGGATCTCGCCGTTGAACTCCACGACCACCAGCTGGGGGCGGTAGCCGAGATGCTCAAGCATCTGCACCAGGTTCAAACCCTCTGGGCAGCTGGTGGTTTCGCCGTTAACGCGGATCTCAATCACTGCAGCATCTCCAGCAGGTCGCGGGCGGCCTGGGCCGGATCAGCAGCCTCGGTGATCGCCCGCACCACCGCCACCTGGGTGGCACCGGTGTCCAACACGGCCTGCAGGTTGGCTGACTCAATCCCGCCGATGGCAAAGAAGGGAATGGCGCTCTCCGCGGCGGCCTGCCGGACGTAATCGAGTCCCACCGGCTCACGGCCCGGTTTGGTTGGGGTGGCATTCACCGGACCCACGCCGACGTAATCACAGCCATCGCGCATCGCCTGCTGCAACTGCGCCAGGGCGTGGGTGCTGCGGCCTATCAACTTCTCCGGGCCGAGCAGTTGCCGGGCCAGGGCCGGCGGCAGATCCCCCTGGCCGAGGTGCACGCCGTCAGCATCCACCGCGAGGGCGATGTCGATGCGGTCATTGACCAGAAACAGGGCGCCATAGCGGCTGCAGAGCTGGCGCAGGGCCTGGGCCTGCTGCAGACGAACGGCATCGGTGATCGGTTGGCCGTCGGGAGCCAGGCTTCCATCCTTGGCGCGGTACTGCACCAAGCGCACGCCCCCCTCCAGCGCCGCCTCCACAACGGCCTCCAGCCGAGGCGACGGACTGGTCACGAGATACAGGCGTGCCACCCGCAATCGTTCGCGCCGCTGCTGCCCGCTGGCACTGGCTCGGATCACATCCACCTCCAGGTCGTAGAGGGCGTAGCGAACCGCCGCGGCCTCCTCAGCCAGACGATCATCCAACCCCCGGCCAAACTCCTCCAAGACCCGCAGAGCCTCCTGGACCCGGCCGCAGTTGGCCGCCACCACGGCCTGCGGCTGTTCGCGCTCCCGCTGAGCCGGGTGGGCCATCCCCGTCGCCACATCACCGGCGGCGTCGCGGGCCTGCTTGTAGCGCTCGTCATGCAAACGCCCCAAGCGCTGACGCATGTCCTTGCTGCGGGCCACCAGATCGGCCCGATCAAGGCCAAAGCGGCACCAGTCCTCGATCACCCGCAACCCCTCGCGGGCCCGATCGAGGTTGGCGTCCAGCAACCGCAAGACCGCAGCCGGCTGTTGAGGTGTGGTCATGGCGTCTGCAGGGTCAGGGCTCTCTGCTTAGGTTTGAGGCGCAATCCAACAGGAATGGCGATGGCCCAGGGCGAATCCGACAGCCCAATGGTGGTGCTGATCTCAGGGATTCTGCTGCTGGGGGCGATCGCCGCCTTCATCAGCTGGGGCCTAAGCAACGCCTACCCCGGCAGCTGAATCCAGGAGCGCCGCCGCACGGTCCGCATCCCGCTGGATCTGCTGCACCAGGGCCTCAAGATTCTCGAAGCGCTGCTGCTTCCGCAGCAACTCCACCGGCTCCACCCACAGCGACTTGCCGTTGAGATCGAGGCTGCGGCCCAGCAGATGAACTTCGACGGCCGAGGGAGCCGTGGGATCCACCGTGGGCTGAGGTCCCAAATTCATCACTGCGGGAAGCCGCTCGTCCCCCAGCCAGGCCCAAGCGGCATAAACCCCCTCCAGGGGGAGAAACTTGCGGCCATCGACTTGCAAATTGGCGGTGGGCCAGCCCAGCTGACGCCCCAAACCACGGCCGCTGACCACGCTGCCCCCAAAGCGATAAGGGCGGCCCAGGAGTCGGGTGGCCTCCCGCAGGTCCCCGGCCGCGAGGGCACGGCGGATCCGACTGCTGCTGAATTGCTCACTCCCTTCGGAGAGCAGGGGCTGGACCTGAACATCGATGCCCCGCTCGGCGCCCAGTTGCCGCAGGGTCTCGGTCGTGCCGCTGCGGCCCGCCCCAAACCGGAAGTTCTCGCCCACCACCACCAAGCCGGCCTGGAGTTGCCCATGCAGCACCTCGTGGACAAAGGCTTCCGGTGAGAGCGCAGCCAGGGCGCGGGTGAAGGGCACCAGCACCAACTGGTCGATCCCCAGGGGCTCCAGCAGGGCCAATTTCTCAGCGGGCAGATCGAGCCGCAGACGGGGCTCGCCGAAGAGGACTTCCCGCGGGTGGGGCCAGAAACTCACCACCGAGGGCACCAGGCCCCGTTGGGCGGCGTGTTCGGTGACGGCCGCAATCACGCTGCGGTGTCCGGGATGCAAGCCATCAAAGCTGCCGAGGGCCACCGCCGTTGGTCCCTTCGCTTGCCCTGGCTCGAGCAGCGGAATCACAGGGCTGCGCCGGCGGACAGGGGCTCGATCTGGAGCGCTGCAATCACAACCAAAAGCGCTTGAAGCCTCGCCAG
>JAAZUZ010000113.1 GCA_018623875.1 Synechococcus sp. HW_metabat.21 | reverse complement strand
GTGAGGGCAATCGAGGCCCCCAAGAACAGGGTGATCGTTCCAATGACGGCCACGACCACCTGCACTTCAGGGAAGGGCACATAGACTGGCTGGAGCCGGGCCACCAGGAAGACACCCGCCGCCACCATGGTGGCCGCGTGAATCAGGGCTGAGATGGGGGTGGGGCCCTCCATCGCATCGGGCAGCCAGACATGGAGCGGGAACTGGGCTGATTTGGCCATCGGTCCCATGAAGACCAACAGGCAGAGCAGGATCGCGATGCCGTTGGAGACGCTGCCGGCGCTGATCGCCTCTTGGAGGCGCACACCGATCTCTTCAAAGCCGAAGCTGCCGGTGGCCCAGAACAATCCGAGGATGCCCAGCAGCAGGCCGAAGTCACCGACGCGGTTCACCACAAAGGCTTTCTGGGCGGCATTGGCGGCGCCATCGCGGTCGTACCAGAAGCCAACGAGCAGGTAGGAGCACATGCCCACCAGCTCCCAGAACACATAGATCTGCAGCAGGTTGGGGCTGATCACCAGCCCAAGCATCGAACTGCTGAACAGAGCCAGATAGGTGAAAAAGCGGACGTAGCCCTTGTCGTGGGCCATGTAGCCATCGGAATAGATCATCACCAGAACGGCGATGGTCGTCACCAGCGAGAGCATCACGGCCCCTAGGGCGTCCACCCGGAAGCCCATCTCAAGGGTGAAGGCCCCGGCGCTGGCCCAGTCGAACAAAACCTCGGTGGTGCCGGCGCCCGCCAGCTGCTGGGCGAGCACGGCGTAGCTCAAGACCGCAGCGGCCCCAACGCAGCTGATCAACAGCAGCGCAACCGGTTTGCGCAGGCGGTTGACCGTGCGGTTAAAGCTGATGAGCCCCAGGCCCACGATCGCGGCCCCGATCAGAGGGAGCACCGGGATGAGCCAGGCGAGTTCGGCGGGCGAGGGCATCCGGCACTCAGGGAATCAGGGCGAGTTTAGGCAGCCCGGTGCGCCTTAACCCAGCCAATGGGCGAGCCCTAATCGACTGAACCCTGTCGCGGCGACCCCGATGTAGCGATGGGCCCACCAGAAGACCCCTACGGCGATGGCGATTCCCAGTTGGGCAGGCCGGAGGAATTCTGAGGCCACCAACTGTTGACGGCCATCGAGCACGGCCCGAAAGGGAACGATGGAGGTGCTGGCCCTGAGTTCCTCAAAAGCTTCGCCAAAGCGGTTGCTGAGGCGACGGTCTCCATTCCAGACGGCGAAGAGATGGTGGGCGATTAGGCCGACGCAGGTGGCCACCATGAAGCTGCTGCCAATCCAGAGCAGGTGGGTGCAACACCAGAGGATCTGACCGATCGCCTGGGGGTGGCGACTGACGCGGATGATGCCGGTGGCGTACATCCGCACCTGGGGTTTGAGCACCGCCGGAATTTCCAGCAGGTTGTAGGTGGCTGGGTAGAGGAACAAAAAGGAGATGGCCGTTCCGACCCAGACCAGCGGCACGATCCAGGGCTGGTCCTGGAGGTTCCAGAGCCGGATTCCGTCGTAGCGATGGGCCAGGAAATAGCCGATCACCACCACGGCAGAGGGAATGCTGACGGCGGCAAATAGCAGCCGCCAAGCTCGCTCCCCAATGCGTTCAGCCCCCCAGTAGCGCAGGGAGGCGCCGCCGCTGTGGATGACGGCAAACACCAGGAGCAGAGCCAGCATCACCAGGCTGCTGTGGTGGAGGTTGCTGACGCCGCTCACGAGCCGGGTTGCTTTGGATCCAATCGATTCTCGCCAAGAGCGTGAACCAGCTGACCACTCGACCTAGAGTTTTGATCCCCCGCTGAACCGCAGCGCCCTCCATGGCTGATCTGCCGTTCACCCTCGATCAGCTGCGCATCCTGCGGGCGATCGCCAGCGAGGGCAGTTTTAAGAAAGCCGCCGACAGCCTCTACGTCACCCAGCCGGCGGTCTCCCTGCAGATCCAGAACCTGGAGAAGCAGCTCAATGTTTCCCTGTTTGATCGGGGTGGTCGCAAGGCCCAGCTGACCGAGGCCGGACACCTGCTGCTGAGCTACTGCGATCGGATCTTGAGCCAGTGCCAGGAGGCCTGCCGGGCCCTCGAGGACCTGCACAACCTCAAAGGGGGCTCGTTGATCGTGGGGGCGAGCCAGACCACGGGCACCTATTTGATGCCGCGGATGATCGGTCTGTTCCGTCAGAAGTACCCCGAGGTGGCGGTGCAGCTGCAGGTGCACAGCACCCGCCGCACCGGCTGGAGCGTTGCCAACGGTCAAATCGATCTGGCGATCATTGGTGGCGAGCTGCCGAGTGAGCTCAACGAGCTGCTGCAGGTCATTCCCTACGCCAGCGATGAGCTGGCCTTGGTGCTGCCCACGAAGCACCCCTTGGCCCGCCTGCCGGAGCTCAGTAAGGACGACCTGTACAGGTTGGGCTTTGTTTCCTTGGACGCCCAGTCCACGACCCGCAAGATGGTCGACCAATTGCTGGCGCGCTCGGGTTTGGACGTGTCGCGCCTGAAGATTGAGATGGAGCTCAACTCGTTTGAGGCCATCAAAAATGCTGTCCAGAGCGGCCTCGGTGCAGCCTTTTTGCCGGTCGTCTCGATCGAGCGGGAATTGGCCGCAGGCAACTTGCACCGCCCGGCTCTGGCGGATCTCTCGGTCCGCCGCCAGCTGAAGTTGATCACCCATCCAGCCCGCTACTGCTCGCGGGCTGCGGATGCGTTCCGGAAGGAAATCCTGCCTGTTTTTGCTAGCCCAGACAGCCCGTTGCGCCGGCCCACCGCCGCGAGTGCGGCGGTGGAACCCGAGGGCGTCGAAGCCTGAGGGCTACAGCTCCAATCAGGACGGCTCAGAACTGATCGGCTTCAGGGGTGATGCCGGCGGCATCGTCGGCAATGCCCTTGGTGATGAATTTGTTCTCGCTGATGTCGGTCTGATAGACGCAACGCACGATCGGTTGGTCCTTGACCGAGCCGATGTAAGCGAAGGTGTTCATCCGTTGCTTGCATTGGCGCATCTGCTCGGAGGTGACCGCACCCTCCTTCTGCAGCACGCTCCAGTTTTCTCGCCTGATCACGCAGCCGGGACGCAGCGCTGGTTGCGTGACGAAGCTCGTGCTGGGGTTCATGGTCGTGTACAGCTCGATGTCCATCACGAAGGCACTCGCACCCCACTGCCGGCAAAACTCCGGATCGGGAACTGCCATATCGAGCTGTTGGGAGCTGGCGATGTTGCCTTGGTCCCCCTGGGTGTTGCTGGAGATGCCGGTGCCGATGCCGATTCCGACGACGAGAACCCCACCGAGAACGGCCACGGTGCCCATGTTGAACTGAATCCCGTCGCCCCCACCTGGGGCTCCACCGCCGCCTGATCCGGGTCCCCGGGGCCGCCCCCCGCCGCGGCGGGGGGCGCCGTAGCTGTCACGGCCGCGCTCGTCGCCGTAGCGATCGTCGTAGCTGCTGCGGCCGTAGCGGGAGCGGGTCATGGACGCTCAGGGCTTTGGGGAAGACCCATCGAGTAGTTCAGGACGCGGCAGTCCGGGTTGTAACTGAGCTTGCCGGCCTGGAGCAGCGTGCGGATCGTGCCCTCCAGCTCAGAGCCGATCCGGCGCAGGTTGTAGTCGTTGAGATCGTTGCCAGCGTTGGCCGTAACCAGCTCTTGGAAGCGCTGCTGCACGGCCTGTTGGGCCTCAGTGTTCCAGAGAAACTCGTTGTCCGGATCCAGGTCGAGGGTCAACTGGTGGTCGTCTGGGACCAGCTGTCCGTTCTCCACCCGTGCCGTGAAGAGGCGCACGTGGCGAGTGGTGGATTTGATCAGGGTGTCGGCCATGGCGAGGCAATCTGCTGACCGGCGAACCCGAAGGCCGGCGTCACGACTTTAAGAAGTGCCTGGCGGCTCTGGTCAAGCCGGCCTGGGACTGGAGGGACTCGGTCCTGGTCTCGGGCCCTTTAAGGTTGCCTACTGATTCAGGGTTTTTCATGCGCGTCGCCATTGCTGGTGCTGGCTTGGCCGGGTTGGCCTGTGCCAAGTACCTCTGCGACGCCGGTCACACCCCTGTGGTTGTGGAAGCCCGCGATGTCCTCGGCGGCAAGGTGGCTGCCTGGCAGGACGATGACGGCGATTGGTACGAGACCGGTCTGCACATCTTCTTCGGTGCTTATCGGAACATGCGCCAGCTCTTTAAAGAGCTGAACATTGAGGACCGGCTCCAGTGGAAGAGCCACTCAATGATCTTCAACCAGAAGGAGACTCCGGGGACCTACAGCCGCTTCGACTTCCCCGACATCCCCGCTCCCCTGAACGGTGTTGCCGCGATCCTGGGCAACAACGACATGTTGAGCTGGCCCGAGAAGATCTCCTTCGGGATGGGTCTGGTCCCGGCCATGCTGCGCGGCCAGCAGTACGTCGAGGACTGCGACCAGTACTCCTGGACTGAGTGGCTCCGCATCCACAACATTCCTGAGCGGGTGAACGATGAGGTGTTCATCGCCATGGCCAAGGCCCTGAATTTCATCGATCCCGATGAGATCTCGAGCACGGTTGTCTTGACCGCCCTGAACCGCTTCCTGCAGGAAAGCGACGGTTCAAAGATGGCCTTCTTGGATGGGAACCCCCCCCAACGCCTGTGTCAGCCGATCGTTGACTACGTCACGGCCCGCGGCGGTGAGGTCCACCTGGATTCTCCCCTGCGCGAGATCGAGCTGAATGCCGATGGCAGCGTGAGCGGCTTCCGCATTGGCGGAATCAAAGGCAAGGAGGGCTTCACGCTCCAGGCCGATGCCTACGTGAGTGCCCTGCCGGTCGATCCCTTCAAGCTGCTGCTGCCGGAGCCTTGGAAGCAGATGCCCTACTTCCAGAAACTTGACGGCCTCAATGGCGTCCCGGTGATCAACATCCACCTCTGGTTTGACCGCAAGCTCACCGAGATCGATCACCTGCTCTTCAGCCGCAGCCCCCTGCTCAGCGTCTACGCCGACATGAGCAACACCTGCAAGGAGTACGAGGATCCCAACCGCTCGATGCTCGAGCTGGTGTTTGCCCCCGCCAAGGATTGGATTGGCCGCAGCGATGAGGAAATCATCGCGGCAACCATGGAGGAGCTGAAGCGTCTCTTCCCGATGCATTTCACCGGCGACGACCAGGCCAAGCTGCGCAAGTCGATCGTGGTCAAGACCCCGCTGTCGGTCTACAAGACCGTTCCCGGTTGCCAGCAGCTGCGGCCGGATCAGACCTCGCCGATCTCGAATTTCTTCTTGGCCGGCGATTACACGATGCAGCGCTATCTGGCCTCGATGGAAGGTGCGGTTCTGAGCGGCAAGCTCTGCGCCCAGGCGGTGAGTGAAGCCAAAACTGCCGTGGCGGCTTGATGGCGGCAGTGACAGCAACGGCTGATCTCTCCACCATCCCCTCCCTCGAGGACGCGTTTGAAGCCTGTCGCCAGGAAACGGCGGAGTGGGCAAAGACGTTTTATCTGGGAACCCTGCTCATGCCCCCGGCCAAGCGCCGGGCCATTTGGGCCATCTACGTCTGGTGCCGCCGCACCGATGAGTTAATGGATAGCCCGGAGGCCATGGCGCGCCCCGTTTCGGAGCTGGCCGACCGCCTCGATCGTTGGGAGGAACGCACCCGCGCCTTCTTCAAGGGCGACGTCCAGGACGGTCTCGATCGCGTGATGGTCGACACCCTCGAGCGCTACCCCCAACCGCTGCAGCCCTATCTCGACATGATCGAGGGGATGCGGATGGATTTG
>JAAZUZ010000112.1 GCA_018623875.1 Synechococcus sp. HW_metabat.21 | reverse complement strand
TTTGTGCGGGTCTGCAGCGGCAAGTTCGAAAAGGACATGACGGTGCAGCACGCCCGCACCGGCAAGACCATTCGTCTATCCCGTCCTCAAAAACTGTTTGGTCAGGACCGGGCCGTGGTGGAGGACGCCTACCCCGGGGACGTCATCGGCTTGAACAACCCAGGGATGTTCTCCATCGGCGACACCCTGTATCTGGGGTCCAAGGTGGAGTACGAGGGCATCCCCTGCTTTAGCCCGGAGATTTTCGCCTGGCTGCGCAACCCAAACCCCTCCGCGTTCAAGAGCTTCCGCAAGGGCGTGAACGAGCTGCGTGAAGAGGGGGCGGTGCAGATCCTCTATGACACCGACCAGAGCAAGCGCGATCCGATCCTGGCGGCCGTTGGCCAACTGCAACTGGAGGTGGTTCAGTACCGCCTTGAGAGCGAATACGGCGTGCAGACCCGCCTTGAGCCCTTGGGCTTCTCGGTGGCTCGCTGGGTCGTTGGCGGCTGGAGCGACCTGGAGAAGGTCGGTCGGATCTTCAACTGCAAGACCGTTCGGGATGCCTGGGATCGCCCAGTGCTGCTGTTCAAGAACGACTGGAATCTCAACCAGCTCGCGGAGGACCATCCCGACCTCGAACTCAGTGCCGTGGCTCCGGTGGTGAGTGGTGTGGAGCCCATTGCCCTCTGAGCCGGGAGCAGCGCTCGCGGTTGCTTCTTCTGGGGCGCCAGAATCCGAGACAACGAAATATCACAGGCTGATCGGCTGATGCCTGGTTCTCTCTGGTTGGTTCGCCCCAGGACAGATGGGGGCAACGATTACGTGAATTTTGTCCGTGGTGGCATGGGCATCGAGATGCGTGAAGGCAGCCATCTGCCTCCGCAGATGCCCCTGCTGAAGCGTCGCTGCTGGCTCCAGCTCGATGAGGCTGAATACCAGCGCTCTGTGCTGCTTCGCCAGCAAGGTTTTCAGTCCAGCGACCCCCTGTTCTGACTACGCTGAGTTGTGATTTCCTGCGGCGCTCGGTGGCATGAACCAGGGTCCTGACTCCTCGACCGGTTCCCAGCCCAGTCCCTACGAGCGCCTGGGCATTGAGACCGGCGCCAGCTTTGAAGCGGTCCAGGCCGCCAAGCAAGCGCGGCTCGAGGAGGTCGGCGAAAACCCACAGGCCCGGGCTCAAGTTGAGGCGGCCTATGACGCCGTGCTGATGGACCGACTCAAGGAGCGGCAGCAGGGCAAGGTCAGCACCGCAGCCCTCAATGCCTCCGCGCGCGAGGCCAAGGCGCCGGCCGCCGCTGCTGCAGCCCGTCCTTCCCTGCCGTCCCTGCCCAAGCTCCCCGCGCTACCGAAGGCGTCCCTTCCCTCCACCTCCTTCTCGCTTCCGAGCCTGGAGTTGGCGGAGGGGCAGCAACGCTGGCTGCCGCTGGGTGGTTTTGCGGCCTTGACCCTGCTGCTGCTGCTCACACCGGCTTCATCGGCTGAGCTG
The DNA here is from genome assembly GCA_018623875.1 of Synechococcus sp. HW_metabat.21. GTDB lineage: Bacteria > Cyanobacteriota > Cyanobacteriia > PCC-6307 > Cyanobiaceae > Vulcanococcus. Next base: position 4,309 of record JAAZUZ010000112.1, on the reverse strand, counting down.
GTCCTCGCCCTTTCAACCCTGTTCAGCGTGGTGCTGTTGCAGCGGCGCAACCGACGTTTCCTGCAGGCCGTTGGCTTCAGCGTCTTGCTGCTCAGCTTGGGCCTCGGTCTCGGTGCCCTTCTGCTGCAGGTTTCAGACCCCAGCCTGCCCCTTGGCCTTCCCCTGGATGCCCATCAGGTGCAAAGCCTGCCGGCCTTGCTGCTCTTGCTGCTTGGCGCCCTGCTGATCGCCTAGTTCGCCTTGTCGCCGAGGCGAATCCAGCCATGGCAGCGCAGGGTTCGAGCGGATCCAGCTGGAATCGTGATCGCCCAGAGCCGGCAGCAACCGCTCTGGTTGGAGCTGCTCATCCAAAAGTGACTGCAGTTCAGGCAGTGGGGAAACCAGGTCATCGCCAGCACCTGCGGCACAACCCTGTTACAGCTCCGCTCGGGCGCGTCTAGTGATGGCCTAAGGACACTTTCTCAGGCGTTATGCGGGGGAGAGCTCGTCGATGAGCTCCTGCAGCTCGGCGCCTTGGATGTCATAGACCTCGTTGCAGAAATGGCAGGTGAGTTCCGCCTTGCCGTCTTCGCTGAGCATCTGTGAGAGCTCGTCGCGGCCCAGAAGTTTGAGGGCATTGACGCTGCGCTTGCGGCTGCAGGGGCAGTGGAAGGTGATGTCTTGACTGGCCTCGGCATCCTCGAGGAGCTTGGGATCGAGGTCCGGGAAGATGTCCTGAAGCAGGGCTTCGAGATTGCCCTCGCAGGCGGCGAGGCGGTCACTGAAGTGCTCGATCTCCCGGCAGCGTTCCTCAAGCAGCGCCACCAGCGCCGGTTCCCGGGCGGCCTTGGGCAGCACTTGCACCAGCACTCCACCGGCGTGCCTCACCCCCTTGCTGTCGATGCGCTCTCCGACAAAGACCGCCGATGGCGTCTGCTCGGAGTGCAGCAGGTAGGAGGCCACGTCATCACCAATGCCGCCACTGACGAGTTCAACGGTCGAGCTGAAGGGCTCCCCTTCCCCGAGGTCCCGGACGATGTGGAGGTAGCCGGTGCCGGTGGCCTGCTTGAAGTCGAACTGATGGGCCCCATCGGCGCTGTCCACCAGATCGAGTTCCAGGTCCGGGGCCCCGACGTAGCCGCGGACGGTTCCATCCCGTCCGGCATCCACCATCAAGCCCTTGAGGGGGCCATCGGAGGAGATCCGCAGGTTCACGCGTCCATGGCTGACCTTCATGGAACTGGCCAGGAGAAGGCCGGCTGTCATCGCCCGGCCCAGTAGCGCGGTGGTCAGGAAAGAGAGGTTGTGGCGGCGGCGGGCGTAGCGAACCGTCGTGCTGGTGCTGACAGCCACCAGGCGGATGCCTCCACCTGCCGCTGTTGCGCGCACCAACCGATCTGCCATGCCGAGGCCCTTGCTCGGGGCACTGTATGCAGCCGCTTCAGCAGGGGATGAGGGCGGGTTGGAGTTGCCCATCGTGCAGGGTCCAGCGCTGCTCCGGCTGGGTCAGGGACTCAAACAGCTCGGGTTCGTGGGTGACGATCAGCACGATGCGATCGCGGCTGAGCTGCCCGATGAGCTCAATAATTTCCGAGCGCACCGACCAATCCAGCCCTGCTGTGGGTTCATCCATCAGCAGCACCTTGGGGTCCCGCAGCAACTGCACGGCCATCGCCAGGCGCCGTTGCTGGCCTCCACTGAGCTCCTCGGGTGCCTGCTGGAACGACAGACCACTGAGGCCCACCTGATGCAAGACGGCTTCTGCTTTTTCGCTCGGCAGGCGTCGCTGTCCCAGGCGCAGTTCTTGGCCGACGGTTAGCCCCAGGAAGTGGCGTTCGGGGAACTGAAAGACCAGGCCGCACAGCCAACGGCGCTGGCGGGCGTTGAGCGTTTTGCCATGCCAGCGGATCGCCCCTTCGCTGGGGTCCGCCAATCCGCAGATCAGCTCCAGCAGGGTCGACTTGCCGGAGCCGCTACGTCCCGCCACCAGGGCGAGCTGCCCGGGCTCGATCTGCAGGCTGGCCCCGCGCAGAACGGGCTCGGGTGCCGTTGCCGCGTGATAGCGGAGCGCGTCGAGCTCAAGCATCGCTGGCCCATGGCCGTGTGGTGCCCCCAGCATGTTTGATGGAAGCAAGCCCTGCTGCGGTCGCTGCGATGGAGATTCGTTTTCGAGAATTTGACCCCTTCAATTGCTGGATCTGGTTGCGCTTCAGCAATCCCCCGGGCCAGGGGGAGCGGGGATACATCGAAACGACCTTCGATAGCTGGTTTTTCCTGGGCAAGTTGGGCGGCTTCAACGCCGAGAACCTCCAGGTCCATGAGGAGGGCGCCGAGGTCAGCTACATGGGCTACGACGCCGAGACGGCCGAGCGCGCCATGCCCGCCCTGATGCACAACATGGGCGAAATCGAATACCAGGGCGCCTGGGCCCGCTGTTGGATGGACCTGGGCACCAGCGACGGTTTCGCGATCGATGTCCTGATCAACACCCTGCGCCAGATCGATTCGGATGTGGTCCAGATCGAGGAATTGCTCATTGGTGGGGCCAATGAGGACTGGCCCGTCGAGGAGCATCCCGAGAGCCTCTTCCCCGTCGGCGCTCCGGACGCTTAGCGCCGATGGCCCGGGAGCTGCGCCGGCTGCTGATCGCACCGGAGCGTCTGGCTCCGCAGGTTGCGTTGACCCGTGAGGAGGAGCGCTACCTCACCCGGGTGCTGCGCTTTGGGCCCGGGGACCGCTTTGCGCTCATCAATGGACAGGGGGCCCTGTGGACTGCCCTGCTGCAGGAGAACGGTTCTGCCCAGCTGGAGCAGGACCTGAACGCGCCGCTTGAGCTGCACCAGCCGCCGGCCCCCTCATTGGTGTTGGCGGCGGCCGTGGTGAAGCGGGACTTTGAATTGGTGATCCGGATGGCCGTGGAGCTGGGGGTGGATCGCTTCATCCCGCTGCTCTGCGAGCGAACGGCGGTTCAAGGGAACCTGCGCGCCGAGCGTTGGCGCAGTATTGCCGCCGAGGCGGCTGAGCAGTGCGAGCGTCTCTGGTCCCCGGTCATTGAGGAGCCGATGGAGCTCGCTCAGCTCTTCGCCCTGAAGGGTCCCGGGGCCAAGGGGCTCTGGATGACCACGCGGCAGACGGACCTCCCGCTGTTGGGGCCGGTTCTTTCGGGGCTGCCACTCCAGGGTCTGCCCAGCCTCTGGTTGGCCTGTGGCCCGGAGGGGGGCTGGTCCCCCAACGAAGAGGAGGCCGCTGAGGCGGCGGGATGGAAGCCCGTGGACCTGGGACCTCGCATCCTGCGCAGCTCAACGGCCTGCGTCAGTGGATTGTCTGCTCTAGCGAGCGCCCGCGCGGAGCGCTGCGGCGTCTAGCGATCCTCAGGTCACTTCTTACCGAACATGCCGCTGGCCATGTCGCGGAAGCCGGCAACGTTGGCTCCTGCGCGGCGGCGGCGCATGGGCAGCGCACCTCCAGCGGTGACGCACTCCGGGGCAAAGGTCGAGTCGGTCTTGGCGGGACGGGCGGCCTGCTCGGCAGCGAGTTCAGCGGCGATGGCTTCCGCGGTGGTTTGCACCGCAGCAGCTTGGGGAGCGGCGGCGGACTCACTCTTGACGGCAGCAGCTGCAGGCGCTTCGGCCGACTTCACCGCGAGGGTGGTTTCCGTTTTGCTCGCCTTCTCAGCCTTGGCTGGGGTCTCGGTGACGGGGGCCACAACCGCAGGCGTTTCAGCAGCCTTGTCATCGAGCTGCAGGAAGAAGCTGCCCTTGCGGTTGAACACCATGGCGCCGGTTAAGTGACCGTTTGAAGGATTATCCGCTGTAGGCGGTGCATCTGAACAGTGGCCGTAGGGCAGTGCAACAGAAGTTCCAGCAGTTGTGTTCTTCTGGAGGAAGTGGCTGATCCCAGGGATGCTCGATCTGCAGATCTTGCTTGGCCCCGAGCGTTTGCAGCATTGGCTGGCGGCCCTGCTGATCAACGGGCTGCTGATCGCCGCCGCCCAGCGCCTGCCCCTGCTCACCCGCTCCGGGTGGATCCATGCCGGGATCTTGGGCACCCTGTTGCTGGGCAGCCTGGATTGGCCGGGTTGGCTCGCGGTCGCCCTCTACTTGGCCTTGGGGTCGTTGGTCACTCGACTGGGCTACCGGCGCAAGCAGGAGCAGGGTCTGGCGGAGGGACGCGGCGGCCGGCGCGGGCCTGAGAACGTCTGGGGATCGGCCGCCACGGGCGCGGCCCTGGCTGTCCTCAGCGTCTGGCCGATGGCGCCGGTGATCCTGCTGAAGATTGGCTTTGCGGCCAGCTTCGCCGCCAAGTTGGGTGACACCTGCGGCAGTGAGAT
>JAAZUZ010000111.1 GCA_018623875.1 Synechococcus sp. HW_metabat.21 | reverse complement strand
GTCTGGGCTTTGGCAACCGGCTTCAGGAGAGCAGGGCCGCCAGCAGGGCCTGCTGGGCGTGCAAACGGTTTTCGGCTTGATCGAAGATCCGGCTGCTGCTTCCTTCCATGGCGCCGGCGCTGATCTCCAGGCCGCGGTAGGCGGGCAGGCAGTGGAGGACGATCGCTTTGGGATCGGCCTCGGCCACGAGTTCCTCATTGAGACACCAGCCGCTGAAGGCTTGCTCCCGCTCGCTCTTCTCCTCTTCTTGGCCCATCGAGGCCCAGACATCGGTGTAGAGGGCGTGGGCGCCGCGGACGGCAGCGATCGGTTCTTGAATGACCTCGATGCTGCAGCGCTCACCCGCCAGATCCCGGGATTGCTGCAGAACAGCCGCGTCGGGCTCGTAGCCCTTGGGGCAACCCACGCGGATGTTGACCCCCAGCAGGGCACCGCAGAGCATCAGCGAGTGGGCGACGTTGTTGCCGTCTCCGACGTAGGAGAGGGTGAGCCCTTCGATGGATCCGAAGGCTTCCCGCAGGGTCAGGAAATCGGCAAGGGCCTGGCAGGGGTGCTCGAGATCGGTCAGGGCATTGATGACCGGAATCGAGGCCCAGTGGGCGTACTCCGCCAGCTCCTCTTGGGCAAAGGTGCGGATCGAGAGGGCGTCGACGTAGCGGCTGAGCACCCGGGCGGTGTCGGCGACAGGCTCGCCGCGACCGACTTGGCTGACCTGGGGATTGAGGTCGATGGTCTGACCGCCCAGGCGGGCCATGGCCACGCTGAAGCTCACCCGGGTGCGGGTCGAGGCCTTGCTGAAGATCAGGCCCAGCACTTTCCCGCTGAGGTCCACGCGGGTGCGGCCGGCCTTCAGGTCCGCCGCGAGCTCGAGCAGGGCTTGGGTTTGCTCCGCGGTGATATCAGCCGACGAAAGGAAGTCGCGTCCGCTGAGGCCAGCGAGGGAGGGATAGCCGCTGAGGGCAGCCATGGGCCCGTCTTCAAAGAACCCTTATCTGAGATGACGGGCCCCCACGTCAACCCCTCGGGGCTCAAGCGATGGCTTGAGCGTCCTCGGGCATGACGCTGCTGGCGAGCAGATCCTTGAGGTCATCGCCTTCGATCACCTCTTTTTCGAGGATCTGTTGGGAGATGCTCTCCATCAGCTCGCGGTTGTGGCGAAGGATGGACAGGGCCCTGTCGTGGGCGCGGTCCACCAGGGTGCGCACCTCCTTGTCGATCGCCTGGGCGGTGGCGTCGCTGACGGAACGGCGTGGGTTGTTGGCTCCGCCGAGGAAGCGGCTGCCGCCCTGTTTGTCGTAGGCGAGAGGGCCAAGGATGTCGCTCATCCCGTAGGTCCCGACCATCTGCTCGGCAATGTCCGTGGCGCGCTGCAGGTCGTTGGCCGCACCGGTGGTGACCGCACCAAAGACGATCTCCTCAGCGCTGCGGCCTCCCAGCAGGGTGGCGATCTGACCTTCGAGATCTTCCTTGGAATTGAGGAAGCGCTCCTCGGTGGGCAGCTGCAGGGTGTAGCCCAGGGCAGCCATGCCGCGGGGAACGATCGAGATCTTGGCGACCTTGCTGCCGCCGGGCATCAGGTGGCCAACGATGGCGTGACCCACCTCGTGGTACGCCACGACCTTCTTCTCGTCGGCCTGGAGCACCCTGCTCTTCTTCTCGAGGCCAGCCACGACCCGCTCGATCGCCTCATTGAGGTCGCCCTGCTCCACGCAGGTCCGCTTGGCGCGGGCGGCCAACAGCGCCCCTTCGTTGACGAGGTTGGCCAGGTCAGCGCCGGCGAAGCCACTGGTGGCTTGGGCGATCCGGTCGAGGTCCACGCCCGGGGCCAGCTTCACCTTGCGGGCATAGATGTCCAGGATGGTCTTGCGGCCTGAGAGGTCCGGGCGATCCACCAGAACCTGGCGGTCAAAGCGACCGGGGCGCAGCAGCGCGGCGTCCAGGGTTTCCGGTTGGTTGGTGGCGGCCAGCACGATCACCGGCTTGTCCTTGGCGGCAAAGCCGTCCATCTCGGTGAGCAGCTGGTTGAGGGTCTGCTCGCGTTCGTCGTTGCCGCCGACGACGCCCATCGAACCCGCACGGCTCTTGCCGATCGCATCGAGTTCGTCGATGAAGATGATGCAGGGTGCTTTTTTCTTGGCCTCTTCAAACAGGTCCCGGACGCGGGCGGCACCGGCGCCAACGAAGAGTTCAACGAACTCTGAGCCGCTGATGATGAAGAAGGGAACGCCCGCTTCACCGGCGACCGCTTTCGAGAGCAGGGTCTTACCGGTGCCGGGGGGGCCCACCAGCAGAACGCCCTTGGGGATGCGGGCGCCGATCGCCGTGTAGCGCTCGGATGACTTCAGGAAGTCGACGATCTCAGTCAGTTCCTGCTTGGCCTCGTCCACGCCGGCCACGTCGGCAAAGGTGATCCGGGATTCCTCGTCCGGGACATAGACCTTGGCTTTGCTCTTGGTGAAGCTCAGGGCACCCTGGGCGCCACCCATGGAGCGGCGAGCGAAGAACTGCAGCACCAAGATGAAGATCAGGGGCGGCACGATCCAGCTCAGGGCCGTGGTGATGAAGCTGGGCTTCTGGGGCGGAGCGGCGGCGAACTCAACGCCGTGCTCCTCGAGCCGCTTCGGCAGATCCATGTCGAAGATCGGCGTCGTGGCGAGCACCGACGGGGCGTCATCCTCGGGGGGCGACTTGAGCTCGTAGCGGATCTGCTCCTGGGTGATGTAGGCGCGGCGGACATTGCCGTCGTCCACCTGGCTCACAAAGAGGGAATAGGGAACTCGGGGCACCTGCTGCATGCCCTGGTTGGGCAGGAAGCTGCTCACGAGCAGCAGCACGCCAAAGCCAATCAGGAGCAGATTGACGAGTCCGAAGCGCCGGTTCGGGGGCGTGTCGTCCTTGCGGATAGGCATGCGACGGGTGCGCGTTTGCCCCAAACTAGGGTTGTCGAAAGGCCCCAGTGGGGGGTGAGAACCGAACGGGAGCGCTCCAGGCCATGTGCGGTCGTTACTCCCTGACCTCTCGGCTGGATCAACTGCTCCCCAAGCTCGGCGGCAGCCTGCCCGATGGCTTGCTGGCTCACTACGCGCCGCGCCCTCTGATCCGCCCCGGGGAACCCGTTCTGGCCCTGCGGCAGGAGCACGGTCAGATCAGTCCTGCATTGATGCTTTGGGGCTTGTTGCCGGAGTGGAGCAAGGATCCCTTGAACGGACCCAGGCCCTTCAATGCCCGCTCGGAAACCGTGGCTGAGAAGGCCAGTTTCCGCGGCGCCTGGCGCCACCGCCGTTGCCTGCTGCCGGCCGATGGCTTCTACGAAAAGGGGCACCGTCTGGCCCCGATCGATGGACGGCCGTTTTGGCTCGCGGGTATCTGGGACCGCTGGATTGGCCCCGATGGCAGCGAAGTGGAGACCTGCTGCGTGCTCACCACCAGTCCCAATGCCTTGGTGGCGCCGCTGCATGACCGGATGCCGGTCATCGTTCCGGAGGGTCTGGAGGAAGCCTGGATGGAGCCCGTGGATGGTCCTGGTCTGCGGGCCCTAGAGCCGTTGATGCAGGGCTGGTCACCGGAGGGCTGGGTCGCTGAGGCCCCGCTGAAAGCCAAGCCCAAGAGCAACACTGAGCAGTTGCCCCTCTTTGGCTGATCGCCAGACTGGGCCATGGCCCGCACCAACCAACGCCATCTCGGCTATCGCCTGCTGCTGGCGAATGGCCTGACGGTGATCGGCTGTCTGATGCTCCCCCAGGGCATGCGTCAGTTGTCGGCCTTGGGCTACCTGGCGATGCCCTGGGTGTTGCTCTTCAGCCTCGGGGCGCGGGTGGAACCCGGCCGCTGGTCGCGGCAACGCACCCGGGCCTACCGACTGCTGGCCGTGCTGACCTTTGTCTCATCCCTGGGTTGGTATCTGACGAGTGCCCAGGAAAGCCGCGCGGGCTTACCGCTGCTCGTTGTTTGGACGCTCCTGGTGGCCTGGAGTTGCGAGCGCCTGATCCGCAACCTCGCGAAGGAGCGCGCCATCAGCCGTGATGTGCTGATGGGAGCTTTGGCGGGTTACTTGTTGGTGGGCCTGGCGGCTGGACTGTTATTTGCGGTGCTGGAGTCGCTGGCGCCGGGCAGCTTTGTGAACTCCGTCGCCACGGATGTGTCGCTTCTGCATGGCCCAGCGGGGCCGGCGGCCAAGCTTTTCTCGCTGGATTTTGTTGAGCTCAACTACTACGCCTTCATCACCCTGACGACGACGGGCTACGGCGACATCAGTCCGGTGACGCCCCAGAGCCAGATGCTGAGCGTGATGGTGGCGGTCTCCGGGACCATCTACTTGGCCCTGGTGATGGGTCTATTGATCAGCCGCTACACCGTCCAGGACGCGGAAGAGGAGATCGCCGAGGAGTTGGAAGACTCCTAGCGCTGCAGCTCGATCAACCAGTCCTTGCCGAGGGCCTGGAGCCGCTGCTGGCCCCATGGCTCGGCTTGGTTGACATCCACCAAGCCCAGGTCGCCCAGGGGGGTGCGAGCGGCCAAGCCCCCGAGCAGGGTTGGGGCGATCACGCCAGCGACCTGTTGCACGCACCCGTCCCGCAGGGCGGCGGCGGCGAGCTCCGGGCCGCATTCCCAGAGCACCTGATTGCAGCCCCGCCGGGCCAGGAGTTCCAGGGCTGACTTGGGTTGGCAGTCCGGCAGGGCAAGGTGCTCGATCCCCAGGCGATCCAGCTGCTGTTGCCGTTCAGGGGGGGCGTCGCTGCCGTGGAGCACCAGGGTGGCGGCGACGCCTTGGTCCCAGAGCTGGGCCGTGCTGGGCAAATCCAGGCTGTGGCTGAGCACAACCCGGAGCGGCTCGGGGCTGCGCTGCCCGCGGCTGGTGAGGAGGGGATTGTCAGCGCGGAGGGTTCCGCCGCCAACGAGGACCGCGTCGCATTGGGCCCGCAGACGATGCACCCAGGCGCGGGCCGGTGGACCGGAGATCCATTGACTGGAGCCATTCGGTAAGGCGGTGCGCCCATCAAGGCTCATGGCCCACTTGAGGATTCCCCAGGGGCGCCCGGTCTGCACCCGCTGGATAAAGCTCCGGTTGAGCGCGTGGGCCTCCGCTTCGCAGACCCCGCTGATGACTTCGATCCCGGCGGCCTGGAGCTGGGCAATGCCGCCCCCGGCGACCCGTGGATCGGGATCGCGCATGGCGACGACCACCCGGCGAATGCCCGCGGCCATCAGCGCTTCACTGCAGGGGGGCGTAAGGCCGTGGTGGCAGCAGGGCTCCAGGGTGACGATGGCCGTGCCGCCTTGGGCCCGTGCACCCGCTTGACGCAGGGCATGGACTTCCGCGTGTGGTGTGCCGGCTTGGCGGTGAAAGCCCTCGCCGACCAGGGCGCCGAAGCGATCAAGGACCAGGCAGCCCACGAGCGGGTTGGGGCTTGTGCGTCCGGCCCCGAGGGAGGCCAGTTGCAGGGCCCGCTGCATCCAGGGCCGCCAGGCGCCGCTGCTCATCCGGCGTCGCGCCAGCTCGGCAGGCTGCGCCATTCACCCACGACAAAGGGAGGAACGGGCAGCTCGACGAACACCCCGGGAAGCTCGAGGCGGAGGGGCCGGTTCTGGTTCAGGTCGGCCAGGAGGGGGTTGAGGTCAAACTCGGCCGCGGCATCACGGCCATCGCTGGCCAGCTTCGGGTTGGCGGTCGTGATGTCCTCGAGTTCCCAGGTCCCTCGCCCGGAGTGCACGATCAGCGAGGTGGGGTGATCGAGGCGCACGCGGCCGGGATAGCCCACGATCCTCAGGGTCACCGGGCCGCC
>JAAZUZ010000110.1 GCA_018623875.1 Synechococcus sp. HW_metabat.21 | reverse complement strand
GCAGGTTTGGGTGGCGTTGGGGTTGGTGAAGTTGAACCCACCGCCGATCAGGGCCGAGGAGAAGTCGAGCTGCATCCCATAGATGTAGAGGAGGCTCTTGGGGTCGCTCACCACGGTGAAGCTGGGGGCTCCACTGGGCTCATAGATGTAGCGCTCATCGTCCTCGCGGATCTCGCTGCCATCGATGAAGTCCATCGTGTAGCTCATGCCGCTGCAGCCGCCGGAGCGCACGCCCACCCGCAGGACCTTGCCGTCCCCTTGGGCCGGCAGCAGGGTGGCCAGCTGTTTCATCGCCGGCTCAGTGATCAGGATCCCTTTGCCGTCCCGGCCGGTGTGGGTCGCGACTGGGGTGGCGGTCTCGCTGGTCATCGGAGCAATGGCCTGGATCTCCACTCTATGGAGGCCCTTTCTCCGCTGCCTTGTCACCCTTCTCCATAGAGTCACCCCATTCGTGGGAGAACAAGGGTGCGGGTCGCCATCGTGGGTGCGGGTCTGGCCGGATTGGCGGCGGCGGTGGATTTGGTGGATGCCGGCCACCAGGTGGACCTCTATGAGGCGCGCCCCTTCATGGGCGGCAAGGTCGGCAGCTGGGTCGATGACGGCGGCAACCACATTGAGATGGGCCTGCACGTCTTCTTCTTTAACTACGCCAACCTCTTCGCCCTGCTCCGCAAGGTGGGGGCAATCGACAACCTGCTGCCCAAGGACCACACCCACCTGTTCGTGAACGCCGATGGGGATCTGCGGGAGCTGGACTTCCGCTTCGCCCTGGGGGCACCCTTCAACGGCCTGAAGGCCTTCTTCACCACCCCGCAGCTCGATTGGCTGGACAAGCTGCGCAATGCCCTGGCCCTGGGAACCAGTCCGATCGTGCGCGGCCTCGTGGATTACGAGGGGGCGATGAAGGTGATTCGCGACCTGGACCGGATCAGTTTCCAGGAGTGGTTCCTGGGCCATGGCGGCAGTGAGCAGAGCATCCGCCGGATGTGGAATCCGATTGCCTACGCCCTCGGCTTCATCGACTGCGAGGCGATCTCGGCTCGCTGCATGCTGACCATCTTCATGATGTTCGCGGCCAAGACCGAGGCCTCCAAGCTCAACCTGCTGAAGGGTTCCCCCCATCGCTGGTTGACCGGTCCGATCCTTGAGTACATCCAGGAGCGCGGGGCTCGGCTTCACCTGCGGCATCGGGTGACCGAGGTCCAGTACGAAGAGGTCGCCGGCGAAACCCGCGTCACCGGACTGACCCTGGGAACCCCCGATGGGGACCTGCAGGTCGAAGCCGACACCTACCTGGCGGCCTGTGATGTGCCGGGTATCCAGCGGATGGTCCCTGAGGCCTGGCGCCGTTGGCCCCTCTTCGACAACCTCTACAAGCTGGAGGCGGTGCCCGTCGCCACGGTTCAGCTTCGCTACGACGGTTGGGTGACCGAGCTGGGCGACTCCCCGATGGCCGAGGCCGCCCGCCGCGATGTGGCCCGCCCCGCCGGTCTCGACAACCTGCTTTACACCGCGGACGCGGACTTCAGCTGTTTCGCGGACCTGGCCCTGGCCAGTCCCGTGGACTACCGCAAGGAGGGCGTCGGCTCCCTGCTCCAGTGTGTCCTGACCCCAGGCGACCCCTGGATCCCCAAGAAGACCGAAGAGATCGTCGCGGCCACCGATGCCCAGGTGCGGCGTCTGTTCCCCTCGGCCAAGAACCTCAATCTGGTCTGGAGCAACGTCGTCAAACTCGCCCAGTCCCTCTACCGCGAGGCGCCCGGGATGGAGCCCTACCGCCCGGATCAGGCCACGCCGGTCACCAATTTCTTCATGGCCGGCAGCTACACCAAGCAGGACTACATCGATTCGATGGAAGGCGCCACCATGAGTGGGCGTCTTGCCGCCGCTGCGATCCTGGGTCGTCAGGCTGAGCTGGCCACCAATGCATCCGTTGCCTAGAGACCATGGGCCGTTGGCTTGAACACAGCGTCACCACCGAGGTGAAGGCACCGGCCGAACGGGTCTGGGCGGTCTGGAGTGATCTCGAGGCCATGCCCCGCTGGATGAACTGGATTGAGTCCGTCACCACCGAAGCCGGCGACCCGGATCTGACCAATTGGACCCTGGCGGCCCAGGGCTTTCGCTTCCAGTGGAAGGCGCGCATCACCGAGCGGGTGGAGGCCCAACAACTTCATTGGGAATCGGTCGGAGGACTGCCCACGAAAGGGGCCGTTCGCTTCTATCCCCAGGGGCCACAGAGCACGGCCGTGAAGTTGACCGTGAGTTACGAGCTGCCGGGGGTGTTGGCGCCGCTGATGGATGCCTCCATCCTGGGGGGGATCGTGACCAAGGAGCTCCAGGCCAACCTGGATCGCTTCCGCGATCTCGTCCAAAGCGGGTATGGCCAAGCGGCGAGCTGAGAACTGGATCCTGGCGCTGCCTGCGTTGCTGGCCCTGACGGCCTGCGGGATAGATCCGAGCAGCAGTACGCCCCCCACGCCAAGTGCTGCCCTGCCACTTGTAGGGACTGCTGAGTCCACGCCCCTCACCCCCTCAGCGGGCTTCATCGCCATGCCGAGCCCGCAGCAGGTGGTGGCGGCTCAACCCCATGGCCGGGTGGATCCCTTTGCCCCGGTGGCGACGGCGACCGCCAAGGATGGGAGCGCGTCCACTGAGCTGCAGCTCACCGGTTTGATCGGCAGTGGCCGCAGCGCCCAGGCCCTGATCAGCCTGGGCAGCCAGAGCGGCACGGTCTGTGTGGGCCGGCAGGGCCTCTGCCCGGGATCGGGCCTGCCGGCGCTCTTGCCTCCGGGGTGGACTGTGACCGGCATTGACCTGGGGCGCGGTGAGTTACGGCTCAACCAGGCCGGCCAGCAGCGGGTGCTCAGTCTTTAAGGGCGGCGCTGCAGGCAGCGACGAGCCCATCGAGGTCATGGGGGTCGGCCTCGCCATCCACCCGTCCCAGCACGGCCTGAAGGGTCTTTGAGGTTTGCGGTCCGATCGAGATCAGCCGCACGTGCTCCAGGGGCTCACGCCAGCTGGCGCCGAATTGCTGCTCCAGCAGCTGGGCGGTGTGTTGGACGGTCTTACCGCTGCTGAAGGTGATCGCATCCACCCGCCCCTCCGCCAGGGCTGAGGTGGTGGCAGCAGGCAGGCTTTCGGGGCAGCGGGATTCATAGGCCGCGACTTCCACGACCCGGGCTCCGGCTTCGCCAAAGGCCTCGGCCAGCAGGGTGCGGCCGCCGCTTTGCACCCGGGGGAGCAGGAGCCGCAGGCCCCAGCCGGAGACGGGAAAATGCTCAATCAGGCTGTCGGCGACGAAGGCTGGCGGTACGAAATCGGCGGCAGCCCCCAGCTCCTCGAGGCGTGCCGCTGTTTTGCGGCCCACAGCCGCAAGCTTCAAGCTGCCGGGCCGCCGGCTCAGGCTGCTGCCGAGCCGCTGGAGTCGCTGCTCGACCGCGTCGACGCCGTTGCTGCTGGAGACGATGAGCCAGTGGAACTCCTCCAGCTCCGCCAGGGCGTCATCGAGCGGCCCCCATTCATCGGGCGGACCGATGACGAGGGCGGGGAGATCGAGGACCTCGGCCCCGGCCTGCTCAAACAGTTGGCGAGCGGCGCCCAGTTGCTGTTCCGCCCGGGTCACCGCGATGGTGCGCCCTTGCAGGTCCATCCCTCAGCCCTCGAGCTTGACCAGTTCTCCGGCCTGCTTGTGCAGTCGCTGCGCCTCCTGGGTGCGGCCTTGGTCGATCAGCAGTTGGATGGCGTCGCGGAAGCTGCCGCGGGAGCCATCGATGTCACCCCCCAGCAGCAGCGCAACCGCGAGGTTCTGGTGGGTTTCGGCGTGGCCGGGGTTGACCCGCTTGGCCTCCCGGTAGGCCTCCAGGGCGCCGGCGAGGTTGCCCTGTTTCCGTCGGATCAGGCCGAGGTTGTACCAGCCCAGGCCGATCTCAGGGGCGACGCGGGTGGCCCGGGCACTGAGGGTTTCCGCCTCCTCGAGTTGACCGTGCTGCAGCAGGAGCGCCGCCAGGTTGAGTTGGGCCGCCAGGTTCAAACGCGGGGCCAGGGGGATCGCGAGGGCCTGGCGGTAGTACTGCTCCGCTTGCGGTGGGTTCTGGCCGGCTTGCGCCAGGGCCAGGTGCAGCAGCAGCTCGTAGCGCTCGGGGTGGGCTTCAGTCGGGCAGTGCTTAAGGCCCTCCTCCAGGAGCGCCAGGCCGCGTTTGAGATTGCCTTCGGCGACCTCCAGGCTGCCCAACTTGGCGCAGGCGTAGGGGTCGCCGGGGCGGGCCTTGAGTTCCTCTTCCATGGCTTGGCGCAGCCGCTCGGGCTTGTTGCCTTGGGCCAACAGCTCGGGCCGGTAGCCGTCATGGTCGATCGCCGGCTCGGAGCAGTCGGCAATGCGCCACTGCGGCTCTTCTTTGAGCAGAGCTGCGACGCTGTCGTCAATCATCGAGTGGTAGGCCCGGCTCCACTGGATGCGGGGATGGCGCCGGAAGAGGCGACTGACGTTCGAGTAGGGGGATTGGATCGCGCCGCGCTCATGGCGCAGCAGGTTGATGACCAGGACATCCGGCTGGGCCATCAGGGCCCGCAGCGGTTTCCAGGCCTCTGGCTTGAGCCGTTCATCGGCATCGAGCACCAGCACCCAGTCCCCCTGGACCATCGTGAGCGCTTGGTTGCGGGCCGGGGCGAAGTCCCCGGGCCATTCGATCCGCTCGACCCGGGCGCCGGCGGCTTCGGCGAGGGCCACGGTGTTGTCCTTGGAGCCCGTGTCGACGACCACCATCTCGTCGACAAAACCTTGAGCGGACTCCAGGCAGTCTTTGATTTGCCCGGCTTCATCCCGAACGATCATCGAGAGGCTGAGCATGGTGGGTGCCGGCGGCCGCGTAAGTCGGCCCGAGGCTAGTGGGAGCTGCCCGCTTAGTCGGTAAAGCCGCCCTCCAGCGCCGCCTCCGGCAGCCCCAGGGCTTCCAGCAGCAGCGCTTGGGCCTGGGGCATCTGGGCTGGGCTGTAGGCCGCGGGCAGCTGCGGCGGCAGTAGCGGCTCCAGGGTCTGCCAGAGGTAGGGGCTGCCGTAGACCGCCAGCCCCGCCAGGCGCTCTGCCTCCAGCAGTTGCCGGATGACCTGGGGCCAGGGTTCATCGCCGCCGGCGCTGCCCCGGAAGGGATTGCCTCGCACGAGGAGCTGCAGCAGCACTGGACCCGCCGGCAGGCGATCGAGGGCCAAAGGAGCCATGGGATCGCCGCTCCAGGGGCTTGGGCTGCGGGCATCGATCAGCCGCGTCTCGTAGCCCAGGGCCGCGGGCCGCAGCAGGGCTGGGGCCACCAGCGGCAGTTGCGGCGCGTTGAGCTGGTTGTCGAGTCGGATCAGGTTCAGGCCCGGGCCGGCGGGAAGACCTCGGTTGCCTTGGCGCACGAGGCTGCCGGCGAGCAATTCGCCGCTGAGTTCCCGTTCGCTCGCCGTGATCAACCCATCCAGGGCCGACTGTTGGGCCTCCTTGGTGCCCGTGCAGCGCGCCAGGGCCTCCCGCCGCCGCTCCAGGCTGGCGTCGACCCGCTCCCGGCTGATCCGGCCGCTCTGCACGGCCTTCACCAAGCCATCGAGAGCTTCTTGGGCATCCGCAGGCATCAGGATCAAATCCGCCCCGGCTTCAAAGGCGAGGACGGCGGCTTCGGCGCTGCTGTGGTGCTGGCTGATGGCCTCCATGACCAGAGCATCCGTCACCACCAGGCCGGGGAACTGCAGCTCCCGGCGCAACAGACCGCTCAGGACGGCCTCAGAGAGGGTGGCCGGTTGCGCGCTGTC
>JAAZUZ010000001.1 GCA_018623875.1 Synechococcus sp. HW_metabat.21 | reverse complement strand
CCCAATTGCACGCTGCGGGGGGGCATGCTTTGCATGCGGAACTGCATCAGGGCTCGACTCCGTTGCGCCTGAGGTCATTGTCCCCGCTGTTTTGATCTGATTCTCCGGACTCAGACACCGAAGCACGCGTCAGCATTGAAAAGCGTTGGGCGATACGGCCTGCCGGCGCTTGTTCGATAGCGTCTTGGCAGTGGGCACAAAAAAAGGCAGTGGACCGCCCACTGCCTTGGATGCTGTCCGCGGATGCTTACTTGCTGGTGAGGGCAGGTTCGCGCTCTGCAGCGGATTTGGCCTTCTGCTTGCCGACGCGGATCCCTCCTTTGATGGTGCTGACGGCCAGCATGGCGTTGACTTCACCGTCTTCGCGGACGGCACTGGGGACAGGCTTGTAGCCCTGCGGCGCCAGGGCGTTGCCGCGCAGGACAGAGCCAAGGGTCAGCAGGGTGAGCTTGAGCTGCTGCCAGGGATTCATCGCCACCACCCGCTTGTAGAGGTAGCTGTCGAAGGTCAAGCGCTGAACATCTTTGTCGTCGCACATTTCGACGAAGGCTTCGCGGGCCGCGTCGTTGCGATAGAAGATGTTCTGAAGGATTTCCAGCACCTTGTAGGTGGCGCCGTATTGGCGGTCCCACTTCTTCAGGTACTTCTTCAGGTCCGCTTCGCTTGGGACGCGCTTGCCACCCTGGCTGGCTTCGACAATCTGTTCGGCGCACATCCGACCGCTCTTGGCGGCGAAGTAGATGCCTTCCCCGGAGCTCTTCGTGACGTAACCAGCGGCATCACCCACCAGGGCCATGCGTCCCACCACGCGGCGGGGGCGGGGATGCTCAGGGATGGGGTGAGCTTCCACCTTGATCACCTCACCGTTGACGAGGCGCTTCTTGGCCCGCTCACGGATGCCTTCCTGCAGGCTCTTGATCAGGGCCTGATTGTCCTGCATGGTTCCGGTGCCCACCGCGACGTGGTCGTACTTGGGGAACACCCAGGCGTAGAAGTCGGGAGACACGTCCGTGCCCACGTACATCTCAGCGAGGCTCTCGTAGTACTTCATCTCCTCCGCGGGGAGCTTGATGCGCTCCTGGAAGGCGATGGCCACGTTGTAGTCGCCGGCGTCCATGGCCTTGGCCACACGGCTGTTGGCACCATCGGCGCCGATGATCAGATCCACCTCGAGGGTCTTGGTTTCACCCGTGGCCTCGCCCTCGCTGTAGTCGGAGTAGGTGAGGGTGTAGGGCCCTTGGCGCTTGGCTCCGGTGTCGATCTTGGTCACCAGACCATTCACCAGATGGGCGCCGAGTTCGGCGGCACGGTCGCGCATGAAGGCGTCCATGACCTCCCGGCGGCACATGCCGATGTACTCGTTGTCGTTTTCGAGATTGATGTCCACCTCGCGGTTCGAGGGGGAAATCATTTTCATGTTGCGGACCTTGCGGTCGATGATCGACTCAGGCAGGTCGAACTCAGCAACCATGCAGAGGGGGATCGCACCACCGCAGGGTTTGGCGTTATCGAGCTTGCGCTCAAAGATCCAGGTCTCGATCCCCGCCTTCGCCAGAATTTCCGCAGCACACGAACCACTCGGGCCGCCGCCCACCACCGCGACTCGCAACATCTTGAAACCCGCTCCGCCAGAAGGATGTTGATGGGAAGCTAACACCGCTTGATGGGTAACCGCTGGCATCTTTAGCTTGAGCTCGTAACATCACATAACCCCAGTTCCAACGGGAGTTCTCGCTTGCCTAGCCCCGGTCGGCAGACCAGTACCTCCAGGGCGGGCTCAAGCAAGGGCGGCGCTGACCCCGCTGTCGTGGACGACATTCCCCTCGCCACGCGCACCGTCTCCCCCACCCTGCAGCGCAAACGCCGAACTCCGGTTGCCTTGGCGAGCGCCGGCGGAGCACTGGTTGTTGTGGCTTCCTCGCTGTACGTGCTCAGGGCTCCAATCCTTGAGCGCTTGGCTCCCGTTCCCGTCGCAGGGCTCCGTGCCCGGCTGAGTTCCGATGGGCGGCTCCTGGGGCACTTCCCCTATCCCGAGGCCACTGATGCTGAGTTAATCAGCATTGGTCCCGGAGTGGCGCTGAACGCTCAGGCAGCGGCCGCTCTGCGTCAAATGCGCCGCGCTGCGGATGCAGAGGGTGTGGACCTCAGAGTCCTCAGCGCCTTCCGTTCGATCGCGCTGCAAAAGCAGATTTTCTTCGACGTCAAATCGGAGCGGAACCAAAGTGCCCGTGAGCGAGCCCGGGTGAGTGCGCCACCCGGTTTTTCTGAGCACAGCACCGGCTATGCCGTCGACTTCGGCGATGGGCGTCGCCCTGGGACCCATCTATCGCAGAGCTTTGACAGCACCGAGTCCTTTGCTTGGCTCAAGCGCAATGCCAATCGCTTCCACTTCGTCCTCTCGTTTCCTGAGGACAACAGGCAGGGCGTGAGCTATGAGCCTTGGCACTGGCGGTTTGAGGGATCCGCTGATGCCCTGAAAACCTTCGATGCAGCTGGACGCTTTTCGTATTAAGGAATGGATGTGATCCATGGCTGAGGTCGCACGGCCGGAATTGCTGGCCCCAGCCGGTTGCTGGGAGTCCCTCAAAGCCGCGGCGGCCAATGGAGCAGATGCCGTTTATTTCGGCGTCGAGACCTTCAATGCCCGCCTCCGGGCCGAGAACTTCAAGGTCGCCGATCTTCCTGAGGTGATGGCTTGGCTGCACCGCCGCGGCCTGAAGGGATTCCTGACGTTCAACGTGCTTGTCTTCAGCGACGAGCTCAGTCGCGCGGCCGAGCTGCTCTTGGCCGCGGATGCTGCCGGGGTTGATGCCTTGATCGTTCAAGACATCGGTCTGGCGGCCCTGGCCCAAGCCCTCACGCCAGGACTGGCCATCCATGGCTCGACGCAGATGTCCATCACCAGCGCGGCTGGCGTGGCGATGGCTCGCGAGCTCGGCTGCCAGCGGGTGGTCCTCGCCCGGGAGCTCAGCTTGAAGGACCTGCGGCGCATTCAGGAGCAGCTGAGCCAACGCCAAATCGAGATGCCGTTGGAGGTCTTCGTTCATGGGGCCCTCTGTGTGGCCTACTCCGGCCAATGCCTGACCAGCGAAGCCCTGGGCCAGCGCAGCGCCAATCGCGGCGAGTGTGCCCAGGCCTGCCGCCTCCCCTACGCGCTGATCGTTGATGGCGAAGAGCTCGACCTGGGCGAACAGCGTTATTTGCTCTCCCCGCAGGATTTGGCTGCTTGGGAGCTGCTGCCGGATCTGGTGGAAGCCGGAGTCGCCAGTCTCAAGATTGAAGGGAGGCTCAAGGACGCCACCTACGTGGCCGCCGTCACAGACGCCTATCGCCAAGGCCTTGATCAGATCTCGGGAGAACGTGGACCGGTTTCCACGTCAGAGCAGGCGGAGCTGCGCCGCAACCTTGAGCTGAGCTTCTCGCGTGGTCTGAGTACGGGCTGGTTGGCCGGCATTGATCACCGCCAGCTCGTCCACGGCCGC
The DNA here is from genome assembly GCA_018623875.1 of Synechococcus sp. HW_metabat.21. Taxonomy (GTDB): domain Bacteria; phylum Cyanobacteriota; class Cyanobacteriia; order PCC-6307; family Cyanobiaceae; genus Vulcanococcus. The sequence goes on along the minus strand of JAAZUZ010000001.1, from coordinate 42,682 downwards.
TGGAGCAAAAAACGGGGCCCCTGGCTCGGGCGTTTGGAGCGCGTGGATGGGGATTGGCTGATCTTTCGGCGGCGTTTGAAGTGCAAACCCGGTGATGGAGTCGTGCTCGAGATCCCCAACCCCGACCCCCTGTTGCCCCCCCAGGAAGTGGGCGGCCGGGTGATGGCGGTGGATCCGCGGCCCCGCGGTGGTTGTGCTGTGCGACTCGGACCCAAGCGGATGGATCTGAGGGGGTTGCGCTCGGGGAGTCCCTGTTGGTTGACCAGCGACCCCCAGCGGGAGAGTCGCTTTCAGCGGATGGCGGACCGTTCTGCTGAGGAGCAGCGCCGTCCTCTGGCCCTCAGGGTCTCGGGTTCTGTGGGCAACCCCCTCCGTTTGGACGTGTTGACGGCCTCTGGTCTGCCGGTCACAGGTTGCACGGTGCTCAGCCAGCAGCCGCTCGAGCCCGCCCAAGGTCAGGCCCTGTCTAAGGAGAGGCTGGAGCAGCAACTCGGACGCCTCGGCGGGACCCCCTGGCGCCTGGAGCGGTTGGAGCTCCAGCTCGACGAGGCCTTGTTTCTGCCCGTGGCCCAGCTCAATCAACTGCGTCGCGCCTTGGTGGATCAGCTCGCCCTGCAAGGCCCCCAGGACGTTCCCCGCTCCACGCAGCAGGGGTCGGTGCTCCAGACCCTCGAAGCACTCATGCCTGCGGCCGTTGAGCCCAAGCCCAGCCCGCAAGAGCCGCAATTAACTGTCCTGGTGCGCGACCTCGCGCAACTGGAGTCGCTCAAGACCCTGCCTGTCGATCGGGTGATCGTTGACCTGGAGCATCCTGCGCAGCTGCGGGAAGCCGTCAAGCGCGGCAAGGGCTGCTGGCCCGGTGGAGTGTGGCTGGCGGGTCAGCGGATCTGCAGGCCCGATGAGGCCTGGAGCCTGGAGCCGCTTGTTCGGGCCGAGCCCGATGGCTACTTGGTTCGCAACGTGGATCAGTTGGAGCGGCTGACCCCCTTGGCCCCCTGCCAAGGAGATTTTTCCTTGAACGTGGCCAACCCGCTTACGGCAGGTTGGCTGCTGGAGCGTTGGGGTCTGGAGCGTCTGACGGCTAGCTACGACCTTGCTTTGGATCAGTTGTTAGCCCTCATTGCCGCCTGTCCCCGCGATGCGCTTGAACTGACGCTGCACCAGCACATGCCCCTTTTCCATATGGAGCATTGCTTGTTTTGTGCGTTTCTCTCGGAGGGCCATGACCACACCGATTGCGGTCGTCCTTGCGAGCAGCACCAGGTGCTCCTACGGGACCGCAGTGGCGCCGAACATCCGTTGCGCGCTGACCTGGGCTGCCGGAACACCCTGTTCAATGGGCGCGCCCAAACCGCAGCGGAAGCCATTCCCCAGTTCCTCGAGGCGGGCGTGCGCCATTTCAGGCTCGAATTGCTGCAGGAGAGCCCGGCCGACACCGAGCGTCGGGTCGCGCTCTATCGCCAGGCCCTCAACGGAGAGATCAGCGGCCGGATGGTCTGGCAGAGCGAGCAGCTCGAAAGTCGACTCGGGGTGACCCGCGGAACCCTCTCCGAGCGTCAGTGACGCTGAAAATCCCGGGTGAGTTGCTGGGATAGATTGCGTTAACGCACCGAAGGGTTCTTTGGTTTTGGTGTGTGGTCGTTCGTCACGAACGCTCTCAACACATCAGCCACGCTGCAAGAGATACCGGCTCTGTTCGATCAGGTTCATCCCTGCGACCTTGCCCATGGGTTTCAGCCACCGTTCCCACGCCAACGCCTGCTCCTGAGTGAGCGTTGCGGCCGCTAGCTCGAGCTGCGGCGTGCTCCAGCCAGACCATCCCTGACCTCCTCCCTCGAGCCCAATCCATGAGCGGCGAGCATCCCGGAACACCGATTCGCAATATCGCGATCATTGCCCACGTCGACCACGGCAAAACCACCCTGGTGGATGCCCTGCTGGCGCAATCGGGCATCTTCCGCGACAACGAGGCCGTCCCCACCTGCGTGATGGACTCCAACGACCTGGAGCGTGAGCGTGGCATCACGATCCTCTCCAAGAACACCGCGGTGGACTACGAGGGGATCCGCATCAACATCGTGGATACCCCCGGTCACGCCGACTTCGGCGGTGAGGTGGAACGGGTCCTCGGCATGGTCGATGGCTGTCTGCTGATCGTGGACGCCAATGAGGGGCCGATGCCCCAGACCCGTTTTGTGTTGAAAAAGGCCCTGGAGAAGGGCCTCAGGCCGATCGTCTTCGTCAACAAGATTGACCGCGCTCGCGTTGATCCCGAGCAGGCCGTCGACAAGGTCCTGGACCTGTTCCTGGAACTGGGTGCTGACGACGATCAGTGCGACTTCCCTTACATGTTCGGTAGCGGCATGGGCGGTTACGCCAAGCCCGACATGAAGACCGAGAGCGAGGACATGCGTCCCCTCTTCGACGCGATCATTCGCCACGTTCCGCCCCCGGTCGGTGACCCCGAGAAGCCCCTGCAGCTGCAGGTCACCACCCTCGACTACAGCGATTTCCTCGGCCGGATCATGATCGGCCGGATCCATAACGGCACGATCAAAGGCAACCAGCCCGTCGCCCTCCTGCGTGACGACGGCAGCGTGAAGCGCGGTCGCATCAGCAAGCTGCTCGGCTTCCAGGGCCTCCAGCGCGTCGAGGTGGCAGAAGCCCGCGCCGGTGATCTGGTCGCTGTGTGCGGTTTCGACGAGGTGAACATCGGCGAAACGATTGCTTGCCCCGATGAGCCCCAGGCCCTGCCCCTGATCAAGGTGGATGAGCCCACCTTGCAGATGACCTTTGTGGTCAACGACTCACCCTTCGCTGGCAAGGAAGGCAAGTTCGTCACCAGCCGTCAGGTCCGTGATCGCCTGAACAAGGAGCTGCTCACCAACGTGGCGCTGCGGGTTGAAGACACCGATTCCCCTGACCGCTGGGCCGTGAGTGGCCGTGGTGAACTTCACCTGGGCATCTTGATCGAGACCATGCGCCGCGAGGGCTACGAGTTCCAGGTCTCGCAGCCCCAGGTGATCTTCCGGACCATCGATGGCACTCCCTCGGAGCCCTACGAGACCCTGGTGCTCGATGTTCCCGAGGAGTCCGTTGGTGCCTGCATCGAGAAGCTCGGCGTCCGCAAGGCCGAGATGCAGAACATGGAAAACACCAACGACGGCCGTACCCAACTGGAGTTCGTGGTGCCCTCCCGAGGCCTGATCGGTTTCCGCGGAGACTTCATCCGCGCCACCCGGGGCGAGGGGATCATGAGCCACTCCTTCCTCGACTACCGCCCGATGCAGGGAGAGTTCGACACCCGTCGCAACGGCGTCCTGATCGCCTTCGAGGAGGGCACCGCCACCTTCTATGCCTTGAAGAACGCCGAAGATCGCGGTCAGTTCTTCATTAGCCCCGGAACGAAGGTCTACAAGGGCATGATCGTGGGCGAGAACAACCGTCCCCAGGACCTCGACCTGAACGTCTGCAAGACGAAACAGCTCACCAACATGCGCTCGGCCGGTGCAGAGGAACTCGATACCCTCCAAGCCCCGATGCAGATGACCCTGGAGCGCGCCCTGGAGTACATCGGTCCCGACGAGATGCTCGAGGTCACTCCCGAGTCGATCCGACTCCGGAAACTGCCTGCCAAGAAGCCGGCGCGGCGTTGAGCGATCACCTCGACCCAGAGGAAGTCAGCCTGACGTGCGATCCCCGACTCGGGGAAGCCGTCAGGCTTTTTAATGCCGGTGAGTGGTACGCCTGCCACGACGGTTTCGAAGCGCTCTGGCACGAAACCCAGGGCCCTTGCCGGAGGACACTGCAGGGCATTCTTCAAATCGCAGTGGCGCATCACCACTTGGATCGGGGCAATCAGAGGGGCGCGATGGTTCTCCTTGGTGAGGGCCTCGGCCGCCTGCAGGGTGCTGGTGCGGTGCAATTCGATCTCGCGCTTGACCCCCTGCGGCAGGCTGCCCGTGAGCGTTTGTTAGCCCTGCACGAGAACCGCTCGCTCGCAGATCTTCCGCTTCCAAAGCTCAGCGTCGTCTCTGCTGATTCCTAAGGAAAGTCGAGGTGTACGGCGATACGATGGCGGTCCTTGTGTCGCATGAGTGGGCTTAGCCGCAGATCGCAGCAGTGCCCGCCGCCGGCGCAGCCTTTTGAGCCTGGCCGCCGGTCTGGGCTGTCTGGCACTTCCAGCCTGGTCGCAGTCCACGGTTCCTGGCGCTGAAGTGATCAGCATTGACGCCGCGGAGACCACGGTCGTTGAGGTGGACGGCGGCGAGCCCCTCCCCACCAAGCCCCTGCGCATCAACACCGGCTTGGTCACGATCGAATCGGATCAGCAGCAGGCCGATCAGCAGACGGGGGTCATCACGGCCAGCGGGAACGTCCGGATCGTTTATCCCGATGAACGCGTGGTCGCCACCGCTCGCCAGGCCCAGTACTTCAGCAATGAGGGTCGCGTTGTCCTCAGCGGAGACGTGGACATCCTTCAGGACGGCGGGAATTGGCTGCGCGCTGAGCGAGTCACCTATTTGGTCGATAGCGAGCGGATGCAGGCCATCCCCGCAAAAGGTCAGCAGGTCTTCAGCCGCGTTGTCCTGCAGACCGTTCCCAGCTCAGAGCCTGCGAAGCGATGAGTTTGGTTCTTGATCGCGTCGCCTTAACCATTGGCGGTCGCCCCCTCGTCAAAGAGGTCAGCCTCAACCTCAACCCCGGTGAGGTGGTTGGCCTGCTCGGACCCAACGGGGCGGGTAAAACAACGACCTTCAACCTCGTCACCGGTCTGCTTCGCCCGGATTCCGGTGCGGTGACCATGGATGACACCTGCGTTGCCGACTTCTCGATGCCGGAACGCGCTCGCTTGGGGATCGGTTACTTGCCCCAGGAAGCCAGCGTGTTTCGAAGCCTGAGCGTTCAGGACAACTTGATGCTCGCCCTTCAGGAGAGTGGAGCCCCCAAGCAGCAGCGCCGCGAGCGGGTGGAGCAATTGGTCGAGGACTTCCACCTCAAGCCCTTTCAGCACCGCCTTGGTTACCAGCTCTCTGGCGGTGAACGGCGCCGCTGTGAAGTCGCACGGGCCCTGGCCGTGGGCGAAAGCGGACCGCGTTATCTCCTGTTGGATGAGCCCTTTGCTGGGGTCGATCCTTTGGCGGTGGCGGACCTGCAGGCCTTGATTGCCGGATTGCGCGATCGGGGTATGGGTGTCCTGATCACTGACCACAACGTCCGCGAGACGCTCTCCATCACCGATCGGGCTTACATCCTTACGGAAGGGAGCATCTTGGCCAGCGGTCCGTCCCGCGAGATGGCCAATGACCCCCTGGTCCGTCGCCATTACCTCGGGGAGGACTTCAGGCTGTGACGATCGCCCCGACCTGGACTGAGCCCTTGCGCCGCCAGTCCCAAAAACTCCAACGCCACTGGCGCAGCCTTCCCCTCCTGGATCGCTGGCTGTTTGCCGAGATGTTGGGGCCGCTGCTCTTCGGCATCGCTGCCTTTACGGCCGTTTCCCTCTCAGTGGGTGTCGTCTTTGAGTTGGTCCGCAAGGTGGCCGAGGCTGGATTGCCGCTCTGGGCTGCCGGCAAGGTCTTGGCTCTGCGCATGCCGGGATTCCTGGTGCTGTCGTTCCCCATGGCGACGCTGATGGCCACCTTGTTGGCCTTCAGCCGTCTTTCGGGCAGTAGCGAACTGACCGCGCTGCGCAGCATCGGCGTGAAGACCTGGCGGATGGTGGTCCCCGCCTTGGTGCTGGCTTCCTTGATGACGGTGCTGACCTTTGTCTTTAACGACGTCATCGTCCCAAGCGCCAACTATTCGGCCTCGAATGTTCTCGACAGTGCCCTGGGCCGTGCGCTCTCTGCCCAAACCGGCAAGAACGTCGTGTATTCCCGTTTCGGCCGGATTACCCCTAAGGAGCCTGGGGGCAATGCCGGTGAGGGTCTGACCCAGCTCTTCTATGCGAAGGAGTACAAGAACGGTGAAATGCAAGGGGTCACCTTGCTTGATTTCTCCCGCGAAGATCAGCAGCAGGTCCTGACGGCGAGGACGGCGGTCTGGGATGAAAACCGGGCGATGTGGGAGTTCCGCAATGGCCGCATCCTCAACATCGACGCGGCCAACAACTTCACGACATCAGCCAACTACACGAGTTACTACTACCCCTTCACCCGGGCTCCGCAGGATGTCGGCATGCTCCCCAGCGATGCCGCCCAGATGACGGTGTCCCAGGCGCGGCGAGCTGAAGCGCTACTGGTGCAAGCGGGCGATCAAAAGGAAGCCCGCCGGCTTCGGGTGCGAATCCAGGAGAAATTTGCCTTCCCGGCCATCTGCCTTGTTTTTGGCTTGATCGGCAGCAGCTTGGGGGTGAGGCCCAATTCCAGAACCAGCCGAAGCCAGGGCTTCGGGATCAGCGTGCTGCTGATCTTTGGTTACTACTTGATGTCCTTCATCTTCAGCTCCTTGGGCATCAAGGGCACCCTCTATCCCTTTTTCGCCGCCTGGCTGCCCGTTCTGATTGGACTGGGCGGCGGACTTGTGCTGCTTCGCAAGGCCAGCCGCTGAATCTGGCCCTGGCGCGGCAGACTGGTCGACATCTTTGATCTCGACAGCGGTTTCGTGACCGATCCGGTTCTCGCGCTTGGCCTCGCAGCGTTCGCCCTGCTGCTTCTGGCCCTCCCCCTGTCCTTTTGGAGCGTGAGTGGTGCCGGTCAAGGCAGCACCGTGGTGCGTCTGCTGGTGGCAACGGCCAACCTGGCGCTGACCGCTCAATTGGTCCTGCGCTGGTGGCAATCGGGCCACTTCCCGATCAGCAACCTCTACGAGTCCCTCTGCTTCCTGGCCTGGGCCTGCACCCTGACCCAACTGCTGGTGGAGCGCACCTACCGCTCACCGCTGGTGGCCGCCTCCGCCACCCCGATGGGGCTGGGCTGTGTGGCCTTCGCGTCCTTTGCTCTACCCGACCAACTCCAACAGGCCGCTCCCCTGGTCCCGGCCTTGCGGTCCAGCTGGTTGGTGATGCACGTCAGCGTGATCATGGTCAGCTACGCCGCCCTCTTGGTGGGATCCCTGCTGTCGATGGCGGTGCTCTTCACCGACCGCGACCAGGCTCTTGAACTGCGCAGCAGCTCCATCGGTAGCGGCGGTTTCCGTCAGGCACGACTGGCGGCGGATGGTGCTCCCGCTGATCTCTCCCTCAGTAGCGCCGCGTTGTCGTTGAGCGAGCAGCTCGACAGCCTGAGTTACCGCACGATCACCGTCGGCTTCCTGCTGCTCTCCGTTGGCATCGTCAGCGGCGCGGTCTGGGCTAACGAGGCATGGGGCAGCTGGTGGAGCTGGGACCCGAAGGAAACCTGGGCTTTGATCTGTTGGTTGGTCTATGCCGCCTACCTCCACACCCGTTTGAGCCGTGGTTGGCAGGGGCGTCGCCCCGCCTTGGTCGCTGTGGCCGGCTTTGTCGTGATCTGCGTTTGTTACATCGGCGTGAACCTCCTGGGGATTGGCCTGCACAGCTACGGCTGGTTCTTCAGCTAAGACCTCCCACGAGCACTGGTCACAAAAAAAGCCCCGGCATGCCGGGGCTTTTGCTTTGAAACCTTGGCCTCAGTCAGAAGCCTTGGCCTCACTCAGGGGCGCTTGCTGTTGCGGATGCCGGTGATCGCATCGGCGTAGCTGGGCTGGTTGAAGACGCCGGAGCCGCTCACGATGGCGTTTGCACCTGCCTCGATCACCTTCCAGGCGTTCTCGGCTTTGATGCCGCCGTCGACCTCGATCCAGGGATCCAAACCCTTCTCGTCGCACATGCGGCGCAGGTCGCGGATCTTTTGGACCTGGCTCTCAATGAAGCTCTGCCCCCCGAAGCCGGGGTTCACGCTCATCACCAACACCAGATCGCAGAGCTCGAGGCAGTACTCAAGGGTGTCGATCGGGGTGCTTGGGTTCAGCACCGCGCCGGCCATCTTGCCCAGATCTTTGATTTGAGCGAGGTTGCGGTGCAGGTGAGGGCAGGCTTCGACCTGAACCGAAATGATGTCAGCACCAGCCTTGGCGAAGTCGGGGACGTACTTCTCGGGCTCAACGATCATCAGGTGAACGTCCAGAGGCTTCTGGGTCACCGGGCGCAGAGCCTCGACGATCATTGGGCCAATGGTGATGTTCGGAACGAAGCGTCCGTCCATCACATCCACGTGGATCCAATCCGCACCGGCCTGATCCACCGCACGAACGTCTTCACCGAGCCGGGAAAAATCCGCGGACAGGATCGAGGGGGAGATCACCAGTGATTTGGTGCTCATGGGCGCAACCGCGGCTGAACAGAGGGCGATTGTAGGAATCGCCCAGTCCGCCCACTCCAGCCCAGCTGCTGCGGCGGGTTCACCGAGAAGCACTGATACAGTGGGCGGCGCTTAAAGCCCGAGAGGCCCTGCTGCTGCTGGACTTCCATTGCTTGATTGCCCCCGCGGCCGTGAATGCAGTGACCCAGCGCTTCTCCGCCCTCTCAGCGCTTCATCCCTACCCATCGCCGGACCGCCGTGGATCGCACCCTGATTCAAGAAATTCTCGAGGTTGTTGAGCAGGCAGGCATTGCTTCCGCCAAGCTCACCGGCATGGGCCTCAAGAACGAGGCAGACGCAGCCGCCGTGGAGGCGATGCGTGAGCGCATGTACAAGATCCAGATGCAGGGCCGCATCGTGATCGGCGAGGGCGAGCGCGACGAAGCTCCCATGCTCTACATCGGCGAAGAAGTGGGCAGCGGCACTGGCCCCGGCGTCGACTTTGCAGTGGATCCCTGCGAGGGCACCAACCTGTGCGCCAACAGCCAGCGTGGCTCCATGGCGGTTCTGGCTGCTTCCGACCGCGGCGGCCTGTTCAACGCCCCCGACTTCTACATGAAGAAGCTGGCTGCCCCCCCGGCCGCCAAGGGCAAGGTGGACATCAACAAGTCCGCAACCGAGAACATCAAGATCCTCAGCGAGTGCCTCGGCCTCCCCGCTGAAGAGCTGGTGATCGTGGTCATGGACCGCGCCCGCCACAAGGACCTGATCAAGGAAATCCGCGCTACCGGCGCCCGCGTTCAGCCCATCTCCGACGGTGACGTTCAAGCCGCCATTGCTTGCGGTTTCGCCGGCACTGGCACCCACTGCCTGATGGGCATCGGTGCTGCTCCCGAAGGCGTGATTTCCGCCGCCGCTCTGCGCGCTCTGGGTGGTCACTTCCAGGGACAGCTGGTCTATGACCCCGCGGTTGCTCAGACCTCGGAGTGGGAAGGCCTGACCAAGGAAGGCAACCTGGCCCGCCTGGCAGAAATGGGCATCACCGATCCCGACCGCGTTTACGAAGCCAGCGAGCTCGCCTGCGGTGAGAACGTTGTGTTCGCAGCCACCGGTATCACCGACGGCCTGCTCTTCGACGGCGTCAAGTTCGAGAAGGATTGCACCCGCACCAGCTCCCTGGTGATCAGCACCCTCGACAACACGGCCCGTTTCACCACCACGGTGCACATCAAGGACGGCGCTCAGAGCATCGCTCTGCGCTGATCGCCCGATCAGACCAGGCCGGGTCTTCGCTTGGAGACCCGGCTCTCTTTTTTGCCGTTCTCGCCGCGCACCCCAGGGTCATCCTTCATGCACATTGCCGTCGTCGGACTCAGTCACCGAACGGCCCCGGTTGAGATCCGGGAACGTCTCAGCATTGCTGAGCAGAGCATGGAGGATTCCCTCCAGCGCCTGCGGGCGGATGAACAGGTGCTGGAGGCTTCGATCCTCAGCACCTGCAACCGGCTTGAGATCTACACCCTGCTGCGCAACCCTGAGCAGGGGGTTTCAGCGGTTGGCAGTTTCCTCTCCCAGCATTCGGGCTTGGAGCTCTCTGAGCTCATGCCCCACCTGTTCGCTTATCACCACGAAGAAGCGATCGGTCACCTGATGCGTGTGGCAGCAGGTTTGGATTCCCTTGTCTTGGGGGAGGGCCAGATCCTCTCCCAGGTCAAAAAGATGTATCGCCTGGGCCAAGAGCATCGCTCGATCGGCCCGATCCTGAACCGTCTGCTGAACCAGGCCGTCAGCACCGGCAAGCGCGTTCGATCCGAGACCAACCTGGGTACCGGTGCGGTCTCCATTAGTTCGGCGGCCGTTGAGCTGGCTCAACTGAAGGTGGGTCAGGCCCGCGGCATTGATGACCTTGTTCCCCTCGATCAAGAACAGATCGCGGTTGTCGGAGCCGGTCGGATGTCCCGACTGCTGCTTCAACACCTTCAGGCCAAAGGCGCCAGCGGTGTTGTTCTGCTGAACCGGACCGTGTCCCGGGCCGAGGAGATGGCCGCCGATTTCCCGAGCCTCCCCGTCCAGTGCCGTCCCCTTAGCGATCTCAACCACTGCCTGAGCACCTGTTCCTTGGTCTTCACCAGCACGGCTGCTGATGATCCGATCATCACGGCAGAGCGCTTGGGTCAACTGAATCGACGCTCCTCGTTGATGTTGGTCGACATCGGTGTTCCGCGGAACATTTCCGCGGATGTCTCCGAGCTCAGCGGCATCGCTTCCTACGACGTTGATGATCTCCAGGAAGTCGTTGCTCGCAACCAGGAAGCCCGCCGCGAGATCGCCGCGGAGGCCGAGGGGATGCTCCAACAGGAGGGCCAACAATTCATCGAGTGGTGGGATGGGCTCGAGGCTGTCCCGGTGGCCAACCGCCTGAGAACTCAACTCGAGGCGATTCGTGAGCAGGAATTGCAGAAGGCCCTGAGTCGGATGGGGCCCGACCTTTCCGCGCGTGAACGCAAGGTTGTTGAAGCCCTAAGCAAGGGGATCATCAACAAAATCCTGCACGGACCAGTCACGAAGCTGCGGGCTCCCCAGACCCGTCAGCAGCGCCATCAAGCGATGAAAGTCGTTCAAGACCTCTTCGATCTCGACGACCTCCAGGCTTGATCTCAAGCTGGGTTGTCAAGGCCGACGGGCTTGGCTCGGGAATCCCGTACGAATTCTCGCCAATGTGCTCGAAAAGCCTTGGAGCAGCCTCAAGAATCGCTTAACGTCTCCGTGCTCTAAAGGCGAAGAGGGAAGCGATGAAGCGCGTTCTGGCGATCATTCTTGGCGGTGGAGCAGGCACTCGCCTCTACCCTCTGACCAAGATGCGGGCCAAGCCCGCCGTGCCCTTAGCTGGCAAATACCGACTGATTGATATCCCGATCAGCAACTGCATCAACTCGGACATCAACAAGATGTACGTGTTGACCCAGTTCAACAGTGCGTCGCTGAATCGCCACCTGAGCCAGAGCTACAACCTCTCCTCAGGATTTGGCCAAGGGTTCGTTGAGGTCCTGGCTGCCCAGCAGACACCGGATAGCCCCAGTTGGTTCGAGGGCACGGCTGATGCTGTGCGCAAGTACCAATGGCTCTTCCAAGAGTGGGACGTTGACCATTACCTGATCCTCTCCGGTGACCAGCTCTACCGGATGGACTACAGCGAGTTCGTCAATCACCACATCGCCACTGGCGCTGACGTCAGCATTGGTGCTCTGCCGGTGGATGCCCCCCAGGCCGAAGCCTTCGGCCTGATGCACACCGATGAGAAGGGCAAGATTCGCGAGTTCCGCGAGAAGCCCAAGGGTGAGGCCCTCAAAGAGATGTGGGTCGACACCTCCCGTCTGGGGCTTTCTGCAGAAGAGGCGGAAAAGCGTCCCTACCTCGCCTCGATGGGGATCTATGTCTTCAGCCGCGAGACCCTGTTCGACCTACTGGCCAAGAACCCCGGCGCCACCGACTTCGGCAAGGAGCTGATCCCGGCAGCTCTCGAGCGTGGTGACCACATTCAGAGCTATCTCTTCGATGACTATTGGGAAGACATCGGAACCATCGGTGCCTTCTACGAGGCGAACCTGGCGCTGACCGATCAGCCGAATCCGGCCTTCTCCTTCTACGAGGAGTCGTTCCCGATCTACACCCGTCCGCGCTACCTGCCCCCCAGCAAGCTGCTGGATTCCCAGGTCACCCAATCGATCATCGGTGAGGGCTCGATCCTCAAGGCCTGCAGCATTCACCACTGCGTCCTCGGTGTCCGAAGCCGTGTCGAAGCAGATGCCGTCCTGCAGGACACCCTGGTGATGGGTAACGACTTCTTTGAGTCCCCCTCCGATCGCAACGCTCTACGTCAAAGGGGCGGAACCCCTGTGGGGGTTGGCCGTGGAACGACCGTGAAGCGCGCCATCCTCGACAAGAATGCGCGCATTGGCGACAACGTCACCATCGTCAACAAGGACAACGTCGAGGAGGCTGACCGCCCTGAGCTCGGCTTCTACATCCGCAACGGCATCGTCGTTGTTGTCAAGAACGCCACCATCCCCGACAACACGGTCATCTGACCCAGTTCCCTCTGTCGTCCTGCCTCCCCGGTTCGCCAGGGAGGTTTTTTTGTGCTGATCAATCCTGTTTCAGTGTTCCCCCACAACGGTTCACGCCGCTGGAGGACGTCGCCACACTGATGCCATTGGACACCACAACGCTCCATGGATAAGGCCCATTTCGGCTTGATCGGTCTCGGCGTGATGGGCGAGAACTTGGTTCTCAACGCTGAGCGCAATGGTTTCTCAAGCGTGGTTTACAACCGCACTTACGCCAAAACCGAAGAATTTCTCGCCGGTCCCGGAGCGGGCAAGCAGATCGTTGGCTCCTCCAGCCTGGAGGAGTTTGTGAGCAAGCTCCAGCATCCGCGCCGGATCTTGATGATGGTCAAAGCCGGGCCGGCGGTGGATGCGGTCATTCAAGACATCTCGCCCTATCTCGAAGCGGGTGATCTCTTGATCGATGGCGGTAACTCCGAGTACCACGACACCGAGCGCCGCGTCGCCGAGCTGGAGAGCAAAAGCTTTGGCTTCATTGGCATGGGCGTCTCGGGTGGTGCCAAGGGTGCACTCGAGGGGCCGAGCATGATGCCCGGCGGCACGAAGTCCTCCTATGACGCCATCGAGAGCTTGGTCTGCAAGATGGCAGCCCAGGTCGAGGACGGCCCCTGTGTCACCTACATCGGTCCGGGCGGTTCCGGTCACTTCGTCAAGACCGTGCACAACGGTATTGAGTACGGCATCGAGCAGATCCTTGCGGAGGCCTACGACCTGCTGAAGCGGGTGGGTGGCCAGACCGGTACCCAAATGGCGGACATCTTCCGGCATTGGAACAGCACTGAAGAGTTGGCTTCTTACCTGGTGGAGATCACCGAGGTCTGCCTGCGCACGAAGGACCCAAGCGACGGCAGCGATCTGGTGGAGAAGATCGTCGACCAAGCCGGTCAGAAAGGGACGGGCCTTTGGACCGTCGTGAGTGCCCTTCAGATGGGGGCTTCTGTGCCGACGATTTATGCCGCCTTGAATGGCCGCGTGATGAGCTCGATGAAGCCTCAGCGCGTCGCGGCGGAATCCATCCTCCGCGGCCCGGTTGTCAAAGCCTTCGATCTCGTCAACCCCGCCGATGGCAGCGGTCCGCTCATGGATGCCGTCGTCCTGGCCTGCATGGCGAGCTACGCCCAGGGAATGGAATTACTGCGGATCGCCTCCGCTGAGCATGACTACAACTTGAACATGCCTTCCATCGCCCAGATTTGGAAGGGTGGCTGCATCATCCGCGCACGTCTACTCAAGCGCATTCAGGACGCCTTCAATGCCAACCCCCAGCTGGAGAACCTGTTGATCGATCCCTGGTTTGCTGACCAGGTCAACCGTCGCCTACCCGGCCTAGCGAAGGTCGTGGCTGGAGCTGCAGAAGCGGGGATCCCGGTTCCCTGCTTGAGCAGCACCCTGGACTACATCAACAGCTACCGCACGGCTCGCCTTCCCCAGAACCTCGTGCAGGCCATGCGGGATTGCTTCGGCTCCCACACCTATCAGCGGGTTGATCAAGAGGGCACCTTCCATACCGAGTGGCTCGATTGAGGTCAGACCGATGACCACCTATCGGATTGAGCGGGCTCGGGATTCCCAGGATTTGGCTCGGCTTGCGTCCCAGACCATCGCGTCCCATCTCGACCTTGCCCTCGATCAACGGGATCGGGCACAACTCGCCCTCTCGGGTGGCAGCACCCCTGCGGTTGCCTATGGCCTACTGGGTCAGGAGCACCTGCCATGGGAGCGCGTCGATGTTTTTCTCGGCGATGAACGCTGGGTCGCTGGAGAAGATCCTTCGAGTAACGCGCGGATGCTTCGCCAGACCCTTCTCAAGCAAGGTCCGGGTAGCCATGCCGCGTTCCATCCCGTCCCGACGGTGACCCTGCCGACCCCTGATGACAGTGCCGCCGCGTTCCAGAGCGCCATCCAGAAGGTCTGTCCTGGTGAGCCCCCGATCTTTGACCTGATGGTTCTCGGTCTTGGCGAGGATGGCCACACGGCCTCACTGTTCCCTGGCACGGAGGCACCGACGGTCACCGACCGCTGGACCACCGTTGGCCGTGGCAAAGGCTTGGAGCGGATCACGTTGACCGCGCCGGTCCTCAGTGCCTCCCGCCAAGTGATCTTTTTGGTGAGTGGAGAGGGGAAGGCCCAGGCGCTGGCCCGCCTACTGGATCCCGCTGAATCTCCCCAAAGGACACCAGCCAAGTTGGTGACGCCCCGAACGGAGGTGCTGGTGTTGGCCGATGAGTCCGCGCTCGCTGGAGGTGCTGCGGCAGGCTGAGGCGATGTTTCCCTGGATCGCGTCCATGGTTGCCCCGTTGGTGCTCGCTTCTGGTGCTGACTTCCCGGGCTGGCAGTCCCTGAACGACACCATCATGGGTGGCCGAAGCCAAGGTCGCTGCACCCCCACCGCCGATGGACTGCTGATGGAGGCCATCGTCGAGCCGGAGGGTGGTGGCTTTGTCAGTTGCCGTTCACCGGTCCTCGATCCGCCTCGCGATCTCTCTGCCTACGGCGCCCTCGAGCTTCAACTTGATGGTGATGGTCGTCGTTACAAACTTGCCGTCGCCTCTCGTGATGGGGTCAGGGGTCTGACCGAGCTGATACCCGGCGGCCTGCGCTGGGTGGCTGAGTTCTCGACTCGTCCCAATGGCACCTCCGTTGTGACGATTCCGTTCAATCGACTCACCCCCAGTGTCCGTGCGACCCCCGTGGGCTTCCCGCTTCGTTTTGACCCGCGAGCGGTCACGCGGATCCAGGTGCTCCACTCCAAGTTCGGCGACTTGGGCGGCCGCAACCCTGGGTTCAGACCAGGACCCTTGAGCCTCTTAATCCGCTCGATTCGTGCGGTGGCCTAACAGATGGACGTTGAACCTCTGCTCAGTGAATTGGCGAAGGCAGCGGACGTCTGCCTGAAGCCCTACCGCCACGCCCTTCGCTTCAGCGGTGAGCCCCCGACAACGGTGGGCGACTGCAGTGACTGTTGCCTACTGATCGAGGCCCGTGATGCGGACGGGGTCCGCCACCCCGAACGGGACCTGGAGCTTGAGATCTACCGGAGTGGTGAGGAGTTGAACCTCATGCTGAGCATGGTGGCCGACGAGGAGGCTCCGATGCTCTGGCACGGCAGCCACCCGGTCTGGATGCAATCGAACTCCGGTGAACGCTGTGAGCGACCCAGCGCAGGGGCCCCCCTCGAGGCCCTCTGCCGTCGCATCCGCGCCTTGATCGCCGGGGAGGCCTAGAGACCCGGCTGGTCCGTCACCGCACCTTTGCTGCTGGAGCTCACGAGCCGCGCGTACTTGCCCAGCACACCGGTCCGGTAGCGCGGTTCAGGCTTGCTCCAGGCGGCGCGACGGGCGGCCAACTCGGCCTCGTCCACGTTCAGCTGAATCAACAGCTGATTGGCATCCACCGTGATGCTGTCCCCTTCTTGAACCAGGCCAATCGTGCCTCCCACCGCGGCCTCAGGCGCGACGTGGCCAATGACGAGGCCATAGGAACCGCCGGAGAAGCGACCATCGGTGATCAGCGCCACCTTGTCGAGCAGGCCCTGGCCCACGATCGCCGAGGTCGGGGAGAGCATTTCCCGCATTCCCGGTCCACCGACGGGGCCCTCATTGCGGACGACCACCACATCACCGGCGTTGATCTGTTTGTCGAGGATTGCCTCGAGGCAGGTTTCTTCGCTCTCGAAAACCCGCGCCGGTCCCGTGATCACTGGGTTCTTGACACCACTGATTTTGGCGACGGCGCCCTCTTGGGCCAGGTTGCCCTTGAGAATCGCCAGGTGGCCCTTGGCATAAAGGGGGTTGCTCAGAGGCCGGATGACGTCTTGGTTGGCGGCGGGCACGGATGGCACATCCGCCAGGAGTTCGTGCAGCGTCTTGCCTTCGATGGTTCGGCAATCGCCATGCAGCAGACCGGCATCCAAGAGCAGCTTCATCACCTGAGGGATGCCGCCGGCCTGGTGCAGATCGACGGTCACGTAGCGACCACTGGGTTTGAGATCGCAGATCACGGGTACCCGTTGGCGGATGCGCTCAAAGTCGTCGATGCTCAGCTCCACCCCTGCCGTGCGGGCAATGGCTAGGAGGTGCAGCACGGAGTTGGTGGAGCCGCCCACGGCCATGATCACGCTGATGGCGTTCTCAAAGGCTTCCCGGGTCAACAGATCCCGGGGGCGAATGTTGGCTTTGATGGCCTCGACAAGAACCTCCGCACTGCGCGCGGCGCTGTCCGCTTTTTCGGGGTCTTCGGCCGCCATCGTTGAGCTGTAAGGCAGGCTCAAACCCATGGTTTCGATGGCCGCACTCATGGTGTTGGCCGTGAACATGCCACCACAACTGCCGGCGCCCGGGCAGGCGTTCTTCTCGATTTCGGTGAGCCGTTCCTCGTCGATTTGCCCGCTAGTGAGCTGACCGACCGCCTCAAAGGCACTGACCACCGTCAGATCGCAGCCGCCCAGCTTGCCGGGTTTAATCGTGCCTCCGTAGACGAAGACCGACGGGATATTCATCCGTGCCATCGCCAACATGGCGCCGGGCATGTTCTTGTCGCAGCCACCGACCGCCAAGACGCCGTCCATTGACTCGCCGTTGCAGGCGGTCTCGATGGCGTCGGCGATCACCTCGCGGCTCACCAAGGAGTACTTCATCCCCTCGGTGCCCATCGAAATCCCGTCGCTGACGGTGATGGTGCCGAACATCTGAGGCATCGCCCCGGCCCCCAGAGCGGCCTGTTCAGCCCGGCGTGCCAGGTCGTTGAGGCCGACGTTGCAGGGCGTGATCGTGCTGTAGCCGTTGGCGATGCCAATGATCGGCTTGTTGAAATCAGCGTCGCCGAAACCGACCGCCCGCAACATGGCGCGGTTGGGGGAGCGCTGAATGCCCTGGGTGATCGCGGCGGAGCGGAGCATGGCTGCGGCGTTGTCTACGCAGCAACCTACCGAGGAGCTTGATCAGCTCTGGGGGCTCAGCCCTTCCAGCTGACGGCGGACGTCCTCGATGGCCTGGTTCAGCTGCTGCACCTTGTCCTGGAGCTCATGCTCACGGACGACCGGACTCTCGCTATTCGGGTCGAAGGTCTGGTCGTCGTGGTCGGCAAGGCGGCTCAGGCGCAGGCTGCGTTGCTGCCGGGTCTGCTGCTGTTTCCGCTCTGCTTCGGAGTAAAGCCACCAGGCAAACCCGGCGGCGCCGATCACCGCACCAGCCAAGAGGGTGCCCAGAGATCCGGAACCGCCATCTCGGTTGGACATTGCTGCAGAGCGCTCGAATGGACCTCAGCCTACGAAGCCTGACTGCGGCTTGCCATAGAGACGGTCACCCGCGTCACCCAATCCTGGAACGATCCGCAGCTGCTCGTCCAATTCAGCGTCGATGCAGCCGGTGTAGATCGTCAGATCGCTGTAGCGCTCACCCAGGGTTTTCAAGCCGGGGCTGGCGGCAAGAGCGGAAACCACACGGACCCGTTGCCCACTGACCCCTTTGGTTTCGAGCTGCTCCAGGACATTGAGCAGCGTGCCGGCGCTAGCGACCATCGGATCGAAAACCAGCACACCCGCATTGGCAGGGATGGATTCGGGCAGTCCGTTGAAGTAACAGCGGCAGCGGCCACTGGCCCCATCCCGTTGCAAACCCATGTGGGCAACGGACGCACTGGGGATGACGGTTTTCGCCCCGTCCCAGAGCCCGAGTCCCGCCCGAAGGATGGGCACTGCGAGCAAGGGAATGGAGCCATCCACGATGGTTCCTTCTGTTTGGGCGAGGGGTGTGGTCACCTGGACCCGCTGATAGGGGATCCAGTCCCGCATGGCCTCGTAGGTCAACCAACGCCCCAATTCGGCCATGGCGGTGGCAAACAACGGTTGTGGCGTCTCTGCGTCACGGAGCAGGGTCAGCCAGTGGCCAATGAGGGGATGGGGGGGCACCACCACACGCAGGGTCTTGCTCATCGGTCGCGCTCCGGTGTCCGCCTGCAATAACTTGATCGCCCAAGTTAAAGCTGTAGTGCGGAACCTCGTCGCCCGATGGATGAGCTCCATCGCCATCGCTCTGGCGCTGCAGCTTGCCTTCTTCTTGCCTGCTGCTGAGCCGGCATTCGCGATCACCGCCCCCGAACTGCGCGGTCAACGCAGTGCCCAAGATCTCCAGCCGGACATGCATGGCCGCAACCTGCAGCAGCAGGAGTTTCTGAAGGCCTCAATGGAGGGCTTCGATCTCAGCGAGACCGACCTGCGCGGCGCGGTCTTCAACACCGCCAATCTCCAGAACGCCAACCTTTCAGCGGCCGATCTGGAGGATGCCGTGGCCTTCGCCACGCGCTTTGACAACGCTGACCTAAGCGGTGCTGTCTTCCGCAACGCCATGTTGATGAACAGCAAGTTCACTGGCGCCCAGATCGAGGGAACCGACTTCACCGACGCGGTTCTCGATCTGCCCCAGCAGAAGGCGCTTTGCGCCAGGGCCAGTGGCGTCAACCCTCGAACCGGCGTGGAGACGCGCGAAAGCCTGGCCTGTCGCTAATCAGCGCTTAGGCTCGGCTCTCCGGTTCTTCGGGGGATCAGCCCGAAGAGGAAACGGGGAAAGTTCGGTGTAATTCCGGCGCTGTCCCGCAGCTGTGAAGAGTCCTGGTTTCAGGATTCCAGTCAGAACGCCCGCCGGTGCTACCCACAATCCCTGGCGCGGACCAGTTCTGTTGATGTTGAAGCGTTTTGGTGCTGCTGCGCTCCTCTTGAGTGCTGGCCCAGCCCTGGCCCACCACCCGATGGAGTCTTTGGGCATGGAGCCCTCGTCCATCAGCGGCCTGCTCAGCGGTCTGGCCCACCCTCTTCTGGGGCCCGATCACCTTCTGTTCCTGCTGGCACTGGCTCTTGTCGGCCTGAAGCGCTCCATGCGCTGGACCCTGGGCCTGCTGGTCGTTGGCTTGGCGTCGAGTGCTGTCGGTCTTTGGCTTCCAGGTCTGCCCGCTGCTGAGGCCTTGGTGTCCCTGTCGCTGGTGCTGGAAGGTCTCGTGATAGCTGGTCGCCTGCCGGCCCTGACGCTCATCCCCGCCTTTGCTCTTCACGGCTACGTCCTGAGCGCCTCCGTGATCGGTTGGGAGTCCACTCCCATCGCCTTCTATTTCTTCGGTTTACTGCTCAGCCAGGCCCTCGTGTTGACGGCTTCTCTGGTGGCACTGCGCCGTCTGGCACTTGATCTGCAACCCGTCACGAAGATCGCCCTCGCTTGGGTGCTCGTTGGCATCGGTGCCGCCTTCACCTGGACGGCCCTCGTCGCCTGAGCATGAACAAGGCTCCTGCCACACGTCTTCCGGTCACGGTGGTGACCGGATTCCTTGGCGCCGGTAAATCCACCCTGCTGCGTCAGCTGCTTCTCTCCAGTGGCCTGCGTCTTGCCGTTCTCGTCAACGAGTTCGGCGAAGTCGGCATCGATGGTGATTTGATCCGCAGCTGCGGCTTTTGCCCGGAAGAGGAGCTCGACGGCCGCGTCGTGGAACTCGCCAATGGCTGTCTCTGCTGCACCGTGCAGGACGAGTTCCTTCCGGTGATGCAGCAGCTGCTCCAGCGGGCCGATGAGCTGGATGGAATTGTTGTCGAGACCAGTGGCTTGGCGTTGCCGCTTCCGTTGGTCCAGGCCTTCCGCTGGCCTGAGATCCGTACCCGAACCCGTGTCACCGGTGTGGTGACCGTGGTTGATGGGGAAGCCCTCAGCAACGGCAGCGTTGTTGCCGATCCGGCGGCCCTCGAGGCCCAACGCGTGGCTGATCCCAGCCTGGATCACCTCAGCGACATCAACTCCCTGTTTGACGATCAGCTGGGCGCCGCCGACCTGGTGCTGATGAGCCGGGCGGATTGCCTCAATGAGGAGCAGATCCAAACCCTGCAAAGCCGCTTAAGCGCGCAGCTCCGCGGTGGTGTCTCGGTTTTGCCGATGGCACGGGGAAATGTTCCAGCTGCCCTCTTGATGGGTCTCGATCGGCCTGAAGAGGACGAGCATCACCACGACCACGACCACGACCACGACCACGACCATCACCACCACGACCACAGTCATGTGGCGATGGAGTCGGTGACGTTGAACTGGCAAGGAACCACCAGCAAGGCGCAGTTGGAAACACTGCTCCCGGCGCTGATCGCGGACCACGGTTTGCTGAGGCTTAAGGGCCGGGCCTGGCTACCTGGCAAGAGCCACCCGCTCCAAATCCAAGCGGTGGGCCCCAGGCTGGAGTGTTGGTTTGACAGCAACTCCCGTTTGGATCGTCCCAGCAGCGATGGGCTGGAACTCGTGGCGCTTGGGCTGTCCCTCGATGGAACAGGGGTTCAGGAGCAGTTCAAGGGCGGCTTGGCTTAATCCAGGGGCAGGTTTCCCTTGGTGCAGACCCTGTCCCAGCAGAGGGCCTGTTCCCTGGTCCAGCTCGGCGAGACCTCCCGCGGGGGGCCGGATGCCTCTTTCAGTTCGATGCGTCCCTGTCCGTCGTGGCGGAAATCAAAGCGGCGCTGTCCCACCTGGAGCCACCAGTGCTCGCCGATGCGCTCAACGGTCATGGTGCAGGGATGCCAGCCCCCAGACTCCAACTGGCATTCCAGAGGAACCGAGAAGGGCTCACGGGCCTGGGCTGCCAACGCCATGGACGTCATCAGGACCATGGCCAGGGCATGCAGACGGCTCACGGCGCCCCCAGGGACCACTCCCAACCTGTCCAGCCAGCGGCTTGCCGTCAGCCGGCCTGCCAAGATTTAACAAACCCCACCTAGAGCTCAGGTGCCCGTCTTCTCTGCCCGTGTGTTGGTCTCCCTGAGGCCCTCCGTGCTCGATCCCGCTGGTGAAGCCACCCGAGCCGCCGCCTCCCGCCTGGGTGTGGATGGCATCAGCAAGCTGCGCATTGGCAAGGCCGTTGAAGTGGAGCTTGATGCTCCCGATGCCCAGAGTGCGCGGCAGCAGTTAGAGCTCCTCAGTGATCGGCTCCTGGCTAATCCCGTGATCGAGGACTGGACCCTCGAGCTCAAGGACGACTCCAACGCGGGAGCCTGAGCCATGACCCTCGGCGTCGTCGTCTTTCCCGGGTCCAACTGTGACCGGGATGTTCAGTGGGCTGCCCAGGGCTGCCTGGGGATCGAAACGCGTTTCCTTTGGCATGAGGAGCGCGATCTGAGTGGTCTGGATGCGGTGGTCATCCCTGGTGGATTCAGCTACGGCGACTATCTCCGCTGCGGCGCGATCGCCCGTTTTGCTCCGCTCCTGGAGGAAGTGGTCGCGTTCGCGAATCGCGGTGGTCGCGTGCTGGGGATTTGCAATGGCTTCCAGGTCCTGACGGAGATGGGACTGTTGCCCGGGGCGTTGACCCGCAACCAGAAACTGCACTTCATTTGCGAACCGACCGATCTGCGGGTTGAACCGGGGCAGTGCAGCTGGCTCCAGGGCTACAGCAGCGGTGAGGTGGTGAATTTCCCCATCGCCCATGGCGAGGGCCGTTACCAGGCCGATCCGGACCAACTCAAGGCCCTTGAAGATCAGGGCCAAGTGGTCTTGCGCTACTGCCGCAACCCCAATGGCTCGATGGCCGATGTGGCTGGTCTGACCAATGCTCAGGGCAATGTCCTGGGTCTGATGCCCCACCCGGAGCGCGCCTGTGATCCGGCCACCGGTGGTGTCGATGGCCGGCGCCTCTTGGCCAGCCTGTTGGGATGACCCTCTGGCGGCGCCGTGAGCTCCTGATTGGGGCGCTCACGGTCGCTGCCCCCTTTGCTGCTGTTGCCCGTTCAGCCGTTCAGGATCATCCCGCGCCGTTGAAGCGGGGTGCACGGATTGCAGCGTTAGCTCCAGGCACCTGGATGGAGCGCGGTGATCCATTGCTTGAACAGCTCCGAATGCGCTGTCAGCAGCAGGGCTGGGTCTTGCAGACTCCCCCTGAGCTCGGTGGTCAGTGGCGTTGGTTCTCCGGTACTGACCAGCAACGGGCTGCCGCCCTCCGTCAGGCCTGGCTTGACCCTTCGATCGATGCGCTGTTTCTGGTGGGTGGCGGCTGGGGCAGCGCTCGGGTCTTGGAGCAGGACTGGAGCATTCCGCCTGGTCCGCGCTGGTGCGTTGGCTTCTCCGATTGTTCCGCGGTTCTCCTGGCTCAGCTGGCCGCGGGCAGCTCAGGTGGCATTCATGGCTGGTTCGGTGGCTC
Source organism: Synechococcus sp. HW_metabat.21 (assembly GCA_018623875.1). Taxonomy (GTDB): domain Bacteria; phylum Cyanobacteriota; class Cyanobacteriia; order PCC-6307; family Cyanobiaceae; genus Vulcanococcus. The sequence continues at coordinate 20,145 of JAAZUZ010000001.1, read as the reverse complement.
CAGCGGGCAATGGCAGCGACTCGTTTCTCTGCTGACGGGTGCGTCAGTGCAGCCTCTCCATGGCGTTGGGCTGCGGCCAGGGGTGGCCGAGGGAACGCTGGTGGTGAGCAACCTGACCGTTGCCACCAGCCTGATCGGGACCCCCTGGTTTCCATCCTTAAGGGGAGCAATCCTGGTGCTAGAGGACACCGGTGAGGCTCCTTACAGGATCGACCGTCAGCTCACCCAATGGCGCGCAGCTGGTCTGTTGGATGGGGTCCGGGGGATTGGTCTGGGTCGCTTTTCGTGGGCTGAGGACGATGTCCTACCAGGAGACTTCTCGATGGCCGAGATCCTGGAGGAACGCCTGGGGAGCTTGGGCCTTCCGCTCGTGAGGGATCTGCCCGTTGGCCATGGTCGCCCCAACATGGCGCTTCCCCTCGGGGTTTCGGCGCGGCTGGATGGACGCACTGGCGAGCTCACTCTGGTGCGCGCGGGTGAGGTGGAACAAAAAAAGGGGGCCCTCAGGCCCCCAAATGAATGGTCGAAGACGCAGCTCAGTTGACGGCGGCGAAGAACTCCTTGCTCTTCACGGGATCGGGGTTCATGGTCTTCTCGCCAGGGGTCCAGTTGGCGGGGCAGACCTCGTCGGGGTTGTTGCGGATGTGCTGGAAGGCCTGCAGCAGGCGCAGGGTCTCATCAACACTGCGGCCGACGGGCAGGTTGTTGATGGTGCTCTGCATGATCACACCATCGGGATCGATGATGAACAGACCGCGCAGGGCCACACCGGCGTCCTCGTCGAGGACCTCGTAAGAGCGGGCGATGTCCTTCTTCAGGTCAGCCACCAGGGGGTAGGCGATGTCGCCCAGGCCACCGTTCTTACGGTCGGTCTGAACCCAGGCCAGGTGAGAGAACTGGCTGTCCACGGACACGCCCAGCACTTCACAGTTGCGGCTGGAGAACTCGCTGTAGCGATCGGAGAAGGCGGTGATCTCCGTCGGGCAGACGAAGGTGAAGTCGAGGGGGTAGAAGAAGAGCACCACGTACTTGCCGCGGTACGAGGAGAGGGTCACCTCCTTGAATTCCTGATCCACCACAGCGGTGGCGGTGAAATCAGGAGCTTGAAGACCGACGAGCCTCGACATAGTCAGTGAGATGAGTGTTGGAGACAGGGAAAACGAAGCGGTTTGCACTTAATGCGAACCCGGATCGACTTCCAGTTGTCACCGCAACAATTTATCACGCTTCTACAGATGTCGTGCTGCCCCATAGGCTGTGGGCATTACGGACAAGCGCTGATGGCTTGGGATCCCACGCTGCTGCGGAAATACAACACCACGGGGCATTTTCGTCTCCTGAACCAGCTGCGTGGCGAGCTCAAGGACCAACCGATTCAGCGTCCGCTCTCCACCAGTCGGCCTGAGCCCAGCCGTCGCAATCCGGTTCGTCGCCGCAGCGAGGCCGATCAAGCGGCCGCCGCGCCCGTGCGATCCACCCCAAATCGGGTCCGGCGCCAACCTGAGCCACAGTCTCAGCAACCCGCCATCACGAGCTTTGACCCAATCGTGACGGTCCCTGTTCTGCTGGATGCATTTCAGGAACCCGACAACTAAGCAGTCCCGCAGGCTCGACTGAGGCAATCGTTACAAAGCCTGTTGTTCCTTCATAAAGGGCACCGCGCTCAGTTATTCGTTAATTGAGAACAGAACCCATTCCCTTGACTGAAGCGACGACCGCGAACGCTCCCCTCAAGATTCTGGTCGCTGACGACGAAGACAATATCCGCCGCATCCTGGAAACCCGCCTGGTGATGCTGGGCCACCAGGTCACGCTGGCTGAAAACGGCGCCCAGGCCCTCGAGCACTTCCGCGCCTCGGAGCCCGATGTGGTGGTGTTGGACGTGATGATGCCCGAGCTTGACGGCTTTGCCGTGACGGAGCGAATCCGTGCGCAATCGGAGGTTCCGATCATCCTCCTGACGGCCCTTGGTGATGTGGCTGATCGGATTACGGGGCTTCAGCTCGGGGCTGATGACTACATGGTCAAGCCCTTCAGCCCTAAGGAACTGGAGGCTCGGATCCGCTGTGTCATGCGTCGCGTTAGCTCGGTTCAGGCCAACGGTGTGGCCGGACCGGGTCGCACGGCCCATGTGGTCGTGGTCGGTGACCTGAGCATCGATTTCAACAAGCGCCAAGCCCACCGCGGTGATGAGCGGATCCGCTTGACCGGCATGGAGTTCAACCTCCTTGAACTGCTGATCAGCCGCTCCGGCGAACCCATTAGCCGTCTCGACATGCTCGAAAAGGTTTGGGGCTACAAACCGGAGCGCTCCTCCGACAGTCGGGTCGTCGATGTACACATCTCCCGTCTGCGCGCCAAGCTCGAGGATGACCCGGAGAATCCCGAGTTGATCCTGACGGCTCGGGGGCTGGGCTACATGTTCCAGCGCATTCCCCAAGCCATGGATGCCATTAGCGCTTAAAGCGCACCTTGTAGGCCCCATGGCTGGGGCCAAAGTGCTCGATCAGGGCGTCCCGCGCGGCGTGGTGGAGCTCCTCAAGGTTGCTGGAGCAAACCGTCAAGCTCGGCGATTCACTTTTGGCCTGAAGGGTTGCCGCCGAGTTGGCAACAAGAAAGACAATCTCGCGCATCGGTCGTTGACCGCCGTATCCGTTTGATTCTTCCGCGCCTGCGCCCGTGAGGTGGTGGCCTGGGCTACCTCTGTTGGTGACGGGTGATAAAGCCCTGACAGCAGTCGATGGCGGCTTTGAGGTTGTCTGCCTCGCTGAATCCGGACGCCTTCGTGGGCTTCAAGCTGTGGTCCCCGCTTGGCAACCAGGACAGCTCCACGGAGCGGGCCAGGGAATAGTGCTCCACTTCCTCTCGGCGTCCAAAGCTGTCCCGCTCCCCCTGGAGGATCAGGCATGGGGAGTGCATGGTTTCGAGATGCTCGGTGCGAAGCGTCTCTGGTTTTCCGGGGGGGTGAAAGGGATAGCCGAGGCAAAGGCAGCCTTGAACATCCTCCAGTGAGTCGACCAGCAGGCTTGCGACGCGTCCTCCCAAAGACTTCCCGCCGATGAACAGGTTTCCTGTGCTGTCGCGACGTTGTTCGCGTCTCACCTCCTCGCGGTAGGCATCGAGGAGCTTGGGAAGTCGATCCGGCCCACAACGTCGACCCAACTCGCGGCTTCGCTGCATGTAGGGGAACTCAAAGCGCACGACCCGGATGCCGCAAGCTCCCAAACCGTCGGCAACGGTTTCCATCCAGCTGCTGTCCATGGGCGCGCCCGCACCGTGAGCAAGCAGCAACGTGCTTCTCGCGGTTTCAGGGCCATTCATCAGCCTTGCTCCATCGGTTTGGGTCATGGCGCGACGAGTGAGCGGGCGTGCTGCGTCAGTGTCGCAAGGCCTGACGGGCTGTTTTGGATCACGAGGTCTGCTCTCTGCTTTAAGGGATGAATGAAGTCACGCTCGCCGGGCAGCGTCTCGAATACGGTCTGGCGGATCACGTAGGACAGGGAATGGCCGCGTTCCCGCCGATCACGGCGTTGCCGGCGCCAGAGCCTCAGCGGCAGTGCCAGCTCCAAATACACCAGGGATCGCAGCAGCGGCTGCCCCAGTAAGGCCTGAGGGCCGAAGGCGCCCTCGAGAACAACCAAGTCGTAGTCGTGCGTGCAGGATTCACGCCAGACCTTGTGGCTGACCATGTCGTAGCGCCGAAGGCTGTTGGCGTGTTGCCTGCAGAGCTGCCCCAGCTCTGCCAGCAAAGCCACACTGTCAATCCCGGCAGGGGTGTCGTAGCCATAGACCGAATCCGGCGTCCATTCGGCCCAGTAGTAGTCGTCACAGGAGAGGGGTAACACCCTGATCCCGTCCCGATCGAGCGAGGTTTGCAGCGCCCGCGCCATGCTGGTTTTCCCTGCGGCTGAAGGGCCGCAAAGACAAAGCAGGGGAATCACTGCTGCAACAACCCAGAGAGCACGCTGCTCAATTGCACACCGCTGGGGTCGGTGATGTCATCCAGGGCCCAAGTCCCGCTCGGTCCTTCTTGCATCTGGAGCGAAAGGCGTTGTGGCGTTTCAGAGAGCCGGCCCCTCAGCCCCCCAAAAACCACGACATCGGCGCTCTCGCCAGTGCAGCTCAGCACCAGCACGTTGTGGGTGGTGACCTGCGTTCCGCTAAAGGGGTCGAAATCGAGATAGCCGCGGCCTTCCCCTGGATTGAGCTGATAGGCCGCGCTCAGGTCCTGAAACAGCGTCGGGCTGAGGAGGGGCTGAATGGCTTTCAGCTGGGGCCGCCCCGGGGTGCCCTGCCGATCGATTTGCCAGCGATACAGCGCGTTGATGGGCGCCTCCATGGCCGGCGAGCAGGCGCAGGCCAGTGCGCTGCCGGGGAACAGAGACAAGCACGCCAACAGCCCTAACGTTGGTCGGACCGCGCCCATCTGTTCTAGAGCAACTGGCCAGACCCTAGGCGCGGCGTCCTCGCAGACAGCAAAAAGCCCCGCTTTCGCGGGGCTCAGCGCAATGGCTCGGGGGAGACTTGAACTCCCGACCTTGGGGTTATGAATCCCACGCTCTAACCAGCTGAGCTACCGAGCCGCGGTGCGTTGATTGTAGAGGATCACCGGGCCGAAACCCTGTTCGCAGCAGCGATCAGGCCCTTGGTGGCAGCATCCCCAGTGGATTCACCGCTCCACGTCCGGCGGGGATCATCTCGAAGTGGAGGTGCGGTCCGGTGCTGCGACCCGTGCTGCCCATCAGGGAGATGACCTTGCCCTGGGAGACGATCTGGCCTGAGCGGACCAGGATTCGGCTGTTGTGCCCGTAGCGGGTCAGGGTGCCGTCGGCGTGGCGGATCTCGACCAGGTAGCCGTAGCCGCCGCCATGCCAGCCAGCCGAAATCACTTGGCCTGATTTCGCGGCAACGATGGGGGTGCCGATGTTGTTGGCGATGTCGATGCCCCGATGCATCCGGCCCCAACGCCAGCCGTAGCCGGAGGTGAAGATGCCCTTGGTTGGCCAGACCCAAGCGCGGTCATTCAGGTTCTCACCGCCGCCGAAGTCGGGCTGCTCGGGCCAGCTGAGTCCACCGGATCCGACGGGTTTGAGACCGAGGACCATGCGGCTCCGGCCGGCATTGGCGTGAGCCACTCGGATCGGTGTGCCGACGACAAGTTGAGCGCCCCGGAGGCTGGGATTGAGTTTCAGCAGTTTCTGAATGCTCAGGTTGTAGCGCTCCGCCACTTTGGCCAGCGTGTTGTCACCACGCTTGATGCGGGCGGTTTCGCTGGGCTCGGGCGGGGCCTCCAACGGGGGGCTGCGGCGCAGTTCAGAAGTGTCGACAGCCGAAACAAGCTTGACTTGCTTGATGCTGCCGCTGGGCAGAACCATCCACTCGCTGCGGCCGAAGACATGGTCCGCTTTGACGTCGTTGAGCTCTGAGAGGAGGGCGTCCTCCTGATCGATCTGGCGGGCGAGATGCTTGAGGGTGATGGCTTGACGCGCCTTGACCCAGATTTTGTCTTCGGTGGGTTGGTCTGTTGCGGCTGCGATCAGGTCAGCACTGATCGCGGGTGGAGCAGAAAGCTGGGGAAGTAAGGCTGATTTGGAATCAGCCAGGGAAGGGGCGACCACAGAGCCGGCAGCCCCAAGGGCCGCGGTGCTGGCTGCTGTTGTCAGTAAGAAGTGGACAGGCTTCATCCAGTTTGGCCAAAGGTCAAAGCCCGGCGGAGAAGCCAACATCCCCCAGGTGGCGCGAGATTAACGACTGGCGGGACCCGGCGCAAGCCGGAATGGCCCACTTCTCAGTTGGACACATCAAGATCTCAGGCTGAGACAGGTCGTGCGGCAGTCGTTCAGCCCGCATCCAGCTGTCGAATCGCTTCGAACAGGACCACGCCGACGGCTGTCGCGAGATTCAGGCTTCTCACCCCACCGCCCTGGTCGACCGATCCGCTCATCGGGATCAGCAGCCGTTGGTCAACGTCGCTGAGAAGCTCCGGCGGAAGCCCACTGCTCTCCCGTCCGAACAACAGCCAGTCGTCGGCGCGGTAATCAATGCGGTGATAAGGCTCACTGGCATGGCGGCTGAGGGCGAGTAGCCGACCGCCCTGCTCACGGCGAAAGGCTTGAAACGCGTCCCAGTTGGCATGGCGCTCCAGCTGAACCCAGGGCCAGTAGTCGAGCCCTGCGCGCTTCAAGGTCCGGTCATCGATCTGAAATCCGAGTGGTTCGATCAGATGCAGTTCCGTGCAAGTCGCGGCGCAGCTCCGCGCCACGTTGCCTGTATTGGGGGGGATCTCCGGCTGAAAGAGCACCACCTTGGGCATGACGATCAACCCGGGACAGGAATTCCTAGCTGATGGAGGTTGAGCGCTCGACCGTTCACCACCAACCAGGCATCAAGGCTGATGGCGTTCAACCGCTGTTGCAGGGCACCCATCCTGTCGCGGAAGAGCCCGCCGATGGCCGTTGGCGGCACCAACCCCCAGCCCACTTCCTCCATCACCAGCACGACGGGCTCCCCCTGGCAGGCCAGTTGATCGAGTAAGGCCGTCGATCGGGACTGCCATTGCTCTGGGCTGTCGTCGAGGTGCTGAGCGAGCCAAGTGCCGAGAGCATCCACGAGCAGGAGGCGAGGCCGGCCAGGCTGCATGGACTGGTTCAGACCCGCCAGGGCCTCGGTTAACCCCGCGCCCACCTCCAGGGTCTGCCAATCCTCCGGGCGACGCTCCCGATGGTCTGCCACCCGTTTTGACCAACTGCCGTCTTCGCCGGGGGGCTGGCCCGTGGCGAGATAAACGACCGGTCCTGGGTGCTGTCCGGCCAGATATTCCGCCCAACGGCTTTTGCCGCTGCGACTGGGCCCTGTGACCACGATCAAGCCCGCTGTAGGGCTGGTTTCAGCCGCCACCATTCATGTTCTTGAGGGTGGCCACAGCCGATGGAGACACGCGGTTGAGGTAACGGAAGATCCAGTACTTAAAGATCGTGGCCAGAACCACTGGGAAAGTGGCAATGAACAAGAGGATGAAGTTCTCCTCCGCCGGTAAGCCCAGGTGATGGGCGATTCCGTCCAAGAGCACCGTCCAGCCTTCTGGGCTGTGGAAGCCCACAAAAATGTCGGTAAAGAGGATGATCGCGAAGGCCTTGGCGCTGTCGCTTAAGCCGTAGACGGCTTCATCGAGGAAGCCGCGAAGCACCTGAAGGTCCCGACGGCAGGACAAGCAAACCAGAACGAAGCCAATGAGCGCTGCAAGGTCAGCCAGGACGTTCTTCGAAGCCTCAATGCTCTCGGCATCGGCCTCATCCTTGAGTGCATTCGCCCGCCGGGCCAGTGCGGATTGAATGTCTTCAGGGGAAGGCGGCTGCTTTCCTTCCAGGAGCGCTTCAAACTCCAATTCCTGCTGGTAGAGCCGCAGCTTGGCGACGGCCTTTTCCTGCAGGTGGGGCTTCGTGTAGTTCAGAAACGGGATCTCTGGTGCATAGCGATCCATCAAGGGTGAGATCAACAAACTTCGGCTGCCCTGTTGAATCACCAGTGGCACCAGGATCAGCAGCAGCAGTACCCGCAGGGACACCAGGGTGGAATCGCGCCTTCGGCGGAAACCGGCTACCACCGAGGCCTCCGCTTCTGGGTCCAGTTGCCGGCGAACCCCGTCGAACACGCCCAGAAGGCTGCGGGGCAGCATCTCGGGCGAACGGGACATCGAGGGCGAGCTTGATCGCGCCCGGCCATATCGCGAGACGACGCTCTCGACCAGTTGCAGTTGCCTGAGCTCTTGACTGTCGAGCTCCGCCCGTTTGGGAGCCACATCAGCCAGGTTCTCCTGGGCCACCTGCAGCGCGGCACGGAAACGCCGAAGCATCAGGGCCTTGGCGGATTTAGGAATGCTGAGATCGAGCTCCGGCCTGACAGGACGGTCGTTGTAGTACTCGAGCTCGAGGCTCTGGATGAGCAAGGCGGCTTCGTAGGCCTGCTCCAGGTTGTTGCTCAGATCGTGGGTACTGGCTCGATCAAAGCTTCCAATCCAATCGGTCAACCCCATGCAGGCCTCAGCGGGAGAAGACCCACCAGGTGATCATCGGTACCAGGGTGCCAACGACCAGCAAAACGACAACCCAAAGGAAGGCGTTGCTGGAGGCGGTTTCTTCCTTGCTGGGAACGTTGGTCTCCACGGGCATCCGCTCCACCAGCTGCGGGGGACCGGGATCCTCACCGCCTTGAAGCACGACTTCGAGGCGACCCAGGGCATCGAGGCTGGCCTGGCGGTAGCGGGATCCTTCGCGCAGGGGTAAGCCCATCGTGCTGATCGCGGTGCTCGAAAGCAGGCTGGCCGGCAGTTGCTCGAGGAGATCAGCGCTCGCCACGATTGCAGCGCTGTTGTTTTGGGCCTCAATCAGCAGGAGGAGCATGCCCTCGCGGCTGGTCTCTTCGTGCCACTGCTGCAGCAATTCCTCGCCAAGCGTCTCCAAGCTCAGGCCGTAGTCCAAGCGCCGCAGGGTGACCAGGCGTGCATCGACACCCAAGTCGGAGAACTGCTCGAGCCGCTGGTTGACATCGCCGCTGGCAGCCCGGCTGAGCAATTCAGCGCTGTCGAGCACATGTCCGCTGGGGCTCTGGGAAGGGAAATCAGCCGCGCCGGTGGCGAAAGCAGCGGAGGGAGCGATGAGCCCGGTGATCGCCAAAGCGGCCACCATGACCACAGACCAGAGCTTGCTGCGAAGGAAATGACGCACCAGCGAACGCTTCAACCTCGACACAGTCTGCCGTTAGCTGGCCAGGCTGTCGCGGTGCAACAGGGAGATCACCTCCAGGATTGATGCACTCCGCATCGCATCCAGGCCAAAGGTCTCCTGCAGCTGGGCCAAAAAGCTCAGCTCCGCCTGGGTCTCGATGTGATCAGCGTGGATCAAATGGGCGGCAACGGCCAAAGCCGTTTCCCGTTGTTCCGTGGACAGAAGAGAAGTGGCCTGCTTCACGAGGACGTCGCAGCTGCTCCCGCGGTACTGGGCGAGGACCCGATCCAGCAGCTCTCCCATCTGCTGGTCGCTGAAGCGACGGAAAGGTTGCCGGAATTCCAGTTGTTGTCGCAGTGCCCTGGCCTCCACGGCGCTGAGCTCCCCATCGGCGGCGATCGCGGCTAGGGCGATGGCGGCAAAGGCGTCAGCGGCTGACGTGAGTTGGCTCTGGCCCATGGATGCTGGTGCTGACAGGCCCATTTGAGCGGGAGAACCGCCGATGTCGAACGGGTTGTGTGCCTGTGAGAACGTGAGCAGAGCTCTACGAGGCCCCTTGCCACTCCCAGCTCGTGTCTGCCTGGCTTTGGGTGTCCTCGGCCTCCTGCTCTGTGTCGGCAATCAACTCTCAGCCCCTGAGCTGACTCCGGCCTTGGAGCGCGCTGGTGTGTTGGCCAGCTTGCTTTCCGTTGGTTTGATGCTCGTTTCCATTCTCTGGACACGGGCGGCACCCGTGGCTCCTGAACGGGTGTCCCTCGAGGGTGAAGAAGGTCTCGAGCTCGCGCCAGCCCTGTCTGAACCCTTGCGTCAGGAGTTGGGCTGGGGAAGCCAGATGCTCCTGACCGCAACCCCTGCAGGCTCTGTCTTGCTTCTCTGGGACGGGCAGGTTCTTCTCCGCCGTGGCGTGTTGGCGGATGCTGCCTTCCAGCCCGGGCCCATTAGCGAGCGGGCCTGGGGCAGTCAAAAGGCGATCCATTTGGTCAACCTCGCCCTCTATCCCGGGCGCCAGGAGTTCAGGGGCCTTCCCGAGAACACGCCAGCCGTAATTGTTCAACCGATTGGCGAAGCGGGCCTGCTGCTGGTGGCGGGTTGGTCACCCCGCTGTTTCACCCGAAGCGATGAAGCCTGGATTGAGGGCTGGAGCCGGAAGCTCAGAACGTTATTGGAGCTGGAGACCGCCTCGTCCCCCCTTCACCCTGGCCGTTCTGCGGAAGCGTGAAGCGTGAGTTCACCCGGTCCCCGGGGGAGCTGAAGACCGCGCTGCCGTCATCGCCGATCTTGCCCTCAAGCCGCTTGGCCCGGGTCACCTGTTGGTAGGTGTCGCGCTTCAGCACCACCTGATCGACCGCTTCAAAGCGGCCGCTGGGCCAATTCCAGATGCAGCGGCTCGCGGTGAGCCGCTCACCGGGCTGCTCGAGCTCGCAGCCACGGGTGACCTTCACATCGCTCTTCTCCAGGTCAATCGCAAACCGATCGCCCTTGGCCTGGAGAGCATTGAACTGCCCCTTAAACGGTTTGTCGCTGCTGAGTTGTTGGTCATTGATCGCCCAGCGCGTCTTTTGGGCATCCAGCCAACCCTTGCCATCCGACCGGCGTAGCTTCACGGGAGCCACGAGGTCGACATAGCCCTCGCGCAGGTTCCCGTTCAGCCCCTGGGCGGTCAGGACCAGACTGGCGGTGGGCGTCTTGCGCTCTCCTGCTTTTGCCGGTTCGAGCGGCTCAAAGCGTTCCCCCCGGACAACCGCAGGCGCTTTGAGATCGCCCTGTTCGGGCCTCCAATCCACCCATTGCGCTTTGACTTTGAGGGGCAGTGATGCGGTCCCCTTGGGTTCGGCTGTTGCTACGCGGCCGTCCTGCCAATGCTCCAACACGGGTGCCCCCCGCAGTTCAACGAGGTCGCGATTGATGAAGTACTGCGCCGTCTCGGCGCTGATCCGAGAGCGACGATCGAGAGCCACCGGCCGCTGGTCGATCACCATCAGTTCCTCGCGGGGCAACCAGCGGGCTGCATCCCCGGTGATGACAACCGGTTCCTCCCCTAACAGCGTGATGCGGACAGCACCCTCGAGCTGGATGGCTTGGCCATCGCCAATCACGGTGCCCCGTTGGGCCGCGATCAAGATGCTGGGTTTCCCGCCCCGAAAGACGGTCCCGCGCGGGTTGAGGGCCTGGGCGAGTTTGCGCTGGATGTCGTAACGCGCCTCGGGACTTTTCAGGTCCCAGGCCGGAGCGCCCTTGGGATCTTGCTGGCGCAGGTCTAGGGCTCGGAAGGCAAAGGGTGGGGCTGTCTGCCGTACTGCAGTTGAGCAGCCCACAAGGAGCAGACCAGCGGCCAACCAGAGTGATCGAGGGGTCCATGCCATCAGAGCGGCTCCTCGAGCTCGAGGCGCGCCATCACCGGCGAGGGCTCAGGCAGCGTGGCACCGCAGGTGAGACCGCCCCAGTTCAGCTGCTCAATCCAGCTGGCGTTGACGGGGGCATCGGCACCGGAGTCAGCCAGCGGTTGGCCGAGTTGCGCCAGCATCCGATCGGAGAGATCGGGCAGCAGCGGGGCCATCAGCAAGGCCACCAGACGCGCGGCCTCCAGCACCGCATAGAGGTCATCGGCCACTTGCTCGCGGGTGCCTTCCTTTTTCATCAGGCTCCAGGGGGCCTGGTCATTGAGATAGCCGTTGGCGGCAATCGCCAGTTGAAGGGCTGCTTCTGCAGCGTCGCGGAACTCCAGGTTCTCGAGTGCGGCGAGGCTGGTGGCCTTGGCTTCGGCGGCGGCTTGGGCTAAAGGGTGTTCGTTGCCTTTCGCCTCTTTGGCGGGAGGGACCGTCTCATCGAACCAGCGGCGGGCCATGGAGCTGGTGCGATTCAGCAGGTTGCCGATCGTGTTGGCCAAGTCGTTGTTGACCAGATCGCTGAACCGCTGCTGTTGAAAATCGCCGTCCTCGCCGAAGGGGATGTCCCGAAGCAGGTACCAGCGAACCGCGTCACGGCCGCAGCGCTCGAGCAGTTCGGCGGGGTCCAGGACATTGCCCAGGGACTTGCCCATTTTTTGGCCTTCCCGGGTCAAAAAGCCGTGGCCAAAGACCTTGGCAGGAAGGGGCAGCCCCGCTGAAAGAAGCATGGCCGGCCAGTAGACGGCATGGAAGCGGAGGATGTCCTTGCCGATCACATGAACCGAAGCCGGCCAGCCTCGACTCAAGGCTGTTTCCAGATCGGGCGCGTCGCCCTCTTCGAGCAACGCGGTGATGTAGCCGAGCAGCGCATCGAACCAGACGTAGAAGGTGTGGCCGTCGTGCCCTGGAACAGGGATCCCCCAGGGCAGGTTGATCCGTGAAATGGAGAAGTCGCGCAGGCCCTGCTTCACGAAGTTCTCGACCTCGCGGCGGCGGCTGGCCGGTTGGATGAAACCGGGCTGGGCGATCAGCGCTTCGATCTGCTCCTGGTAACGGGACAGGCGGAAGAAGAGGTTGACTTCATCGCGCCACTCCAGGCCCTTGCGGTGGATCGGACATTCCGGATCCTGGGCGTCATGGGGGTCGTCCTTGAACTCCTCACAGGCGACGCAATACCAACCCTGCTGCCGTCCCTCGACGATGTCACCGTTGGCCTCAACCCGGGCAAAAAATTGCTGAACGATCTGCTCATGCCGCGGATCGGTCGTGCGAATCAGGCGGTTATTGCTGATCTGCCAGCGATCCCAGAGTTCGCGGTATTGGGCACTGACCCCATCGCAGTGGGCCTGGGGGCTGAGGCCAGCGGCCTCGGCTGTGCGCTGAATCTTTTGGCCGTGCTCATCACACCCGGTGATGAACAGGACCTCCTCACCCTTGAGCCTCTGAAACCGGGCCAGGGCATCACAGGCCAGGGTCGTGTACGCACTCCCCAGGTGGGGCTTGTCGTTGACGTAATAGAGGGGGGTGGTGAGGGTGTAAGTCATCGGCGGGATCCTACGCAGCCCTTCCCGTTCGCGCCTTCCGTTGCGACCCTGGGCTGAGCGCTTATCGCATCCATGCCGCTCCACAGCGAATCCGCGCCGGTGGTGGTGTGGGGCGGTGGTACTGGAGGTGTCGCTGCGGCGATCCAAGCGGCGCGTTCGGGGGCGCCCACCGTCCTGTTGACCCCGGGACGCTGGCTTGGCGGCATGGTCAGTGCCGCAGGGGTGTGCTGCCCGGATGGCAATGAGCTCAGTCCCTGGCAGACGGGTCTTTGGGGTGCCTTTCTGCGGGGTCTGGCTGCCTCGGAGCCCGGTGGCTTGGACCAGAACTGGGTGAGTTGTTTTGGCTTTCGACCGGCCCAGGCCGAAGCACTGCTCCAGGGGTGGGTCGCAGCCCTTCCCAATTTGCGCTGGCTCAGCGGCTGCCGCCCGGTGGCGGTGGAGCGCTCGGAGCGCCTCGTGCACTCCCTGACGGTCGAGCAGAACGGCCAGAGTCAGCGGTTCGCTTGCAGTGTGCTGGTCGACGGCAGTGACCGTGGCGATCTGCTGCCGCTCTTGGACCTCTCCTTTCGTTTGGGCTGGGAAGCCCAGGAGCTCTGGCATGAGCCCAGCGCTCCCACTAAGGGACGGATCAGCTCGGAGTCCTTCTTCGAGGACCAACCGGTTCAGTCCCCGACCTGGGTGGTGATGGGTCAACTCACGAGCGACGCTCCCCCGCTGCCCCTTCCCGAGAAGCCCTTGCTGGCCTCGCCGTTCGAGCAGGCCTGCCAGAGCTTTGGCCTTGGTCAAACCATCACTTACGGCCGTTTACCGGGGGGCTTGGTGATGCTCAATTGGCCGCTCCACGGCAACGACTGGCATCACGGCCTCCAGCGGGCGTTTGCCGGCGTGAGATCAGCCGAGCAAGAGCTCTTTCTCGAGATGCAGAAGCACAGCCACCGCTTCGCAGAGGCACTCATCGAGGTCTCCAACGGTTGGCTGTCCCTTGGTCAAGCCTTTCCAAGTGACTCCGGCAGTCCCGGGTCGGCTCTCGCGGCCATGCCCTACTGGCGGGAGGGGCGTCGTTTGATTGGACGCCAGACCGTCATCGAACAGGACCTGCTTCCAGCTCAATCGGGGCGGGCCATGGCCCCGCTCCCGGTCGATGAAGCAGGTCGTCTGACGTCGATTGCCGTTGGCAATTACGCCAACGATCACCACTACCCCGGAGCTGACTGGCCGTTGGCGCCGAAGAGCTGCCGCTGGGGTGGTCGCTGGTCGGGGACGCCGTTTTGCATTCCCTATGGCGCTCTCACCAGCGCCGATCTCGACAATTTCTTGGCTGCCGACAAGGCCATCAGCACGTCCCATATGGCCAATGGAGCGACCCGACTCCAGCCGCTGATCTTCAACATCGGTCAGGCCGCTGGCGCTGCAGCGGCCCTATCGGTTGCGTTGGGTCGACCTCCAGTCCATCTGCCCATCGCGGCGTTGCAGGAGCATCTGATTTCTGATCCCGTTGCGCCGTCAGGCGTGGTGCCCCTCTGGGATACGCCCTGGAACGATCCGAACTGGGCCGGACGTCAGCGAGCCGTTGTGCAGGATCCGACGCTTCTGTCAGGCAGCGGCTGTTGGCTGGGTGGCGCAACAGAGCCATCGCTGCCGATGGACCCCTCCAGCTCACCTCTGGATCGTGCACAGCAACGCCTTCGAGGGGTTCTCGTTCCGCTGGAGGAGGGCGTTTATGCGTTTGATCTGGAGCACCCCTACTCCGGTCGGCGGCGTTGGCCGGTCATCAGCCTGGAGCCCGCTATCGATGGATGGCTCCAGCGCTTGGATCAGCCCAAGAGCGCGGAAATCCTCGGCTGCTTCAACCCCTGGGGCCCCTGGCTGCGTGTCTCAGCTGTCTTGGGTTCAGTCTCAGGAGTTTGACGCGCTGAGTCTCAGCTGATCCCGGAGGGAATCAACTGTCTGAACGCGCAGGAGGAGCGCATCGCCAGGGTCTGAACCGCTGGGGCACTCTGCCGCCAGATCCATCGCCAGCTCGTCAATGCGTACAAGGCCCAAGTTGTCCTGGGGCCGGAGCCAGCGCAGGAATTGCGCTCGCCACTGCTTCCCCTTCTGGCCTTCGAACCAGACCTGCTGCCAATGGCGCTGATCTTCCCTCGCGATGCCGATCCCCTCCCGGATGACCCCATCGACCTCATTGACCAATTCCTGGAGTTGCTCTTCCGAAAGGGGTGACTCTGCGGCGAACTGGCGTTGAACAAGCAGGTCGCCGTAGCGACGAATGGGGGACGTGGCCTGGACGTAGGCCGGCAGGCCCAGGCTGAAATGGGCGGCGGGTTTCGTTCCCATCAAGCCCCGGCTCAAGCAGCGCTTGATCGCCGCAAAGCGGACCGCGCCATCAGGCAGGGCGTCCAGCTCTGCTTTTGACGGAAGATCCGCTGGCAGTTGGCTCCGGAAGGGCAGGGGCAGCTCCCGTTCCTTGGCCAATTCCGCAGTCACTGCTCCGGCCAGGATCATTGCTTCAGCGACCATCTGGCGTGAGCTGCTCGGCTCCGTCACCTCCAACTGCGCTTCACCATCACGGCAGCGGATCCGTCCCTCCGGTAGGTCCATCTGCAGTGCCCCCTGGTCCAAGCGCCAGTCCCGCCGGCGATTCAAGAGGGCTTCGAGATCGGCCAGGTCGCGGTCCTGCGGTGGAGCCAGCTCAATGAGCTCGTCGGCGTCCTCGTAGCTGAGGCGATAAATCGGTTTGACCCAACTGCGCTGTACACCAAAGGCGGCCAATGAGCCGTCGTCGTTCAGCTCTGCCCAGGTGCTCCAGGCTGCCGTGCGCTGGCCGGCACGCAGGCTGAAGACGCCGGTGGAGAGGTTGTTCGGGAACATCGGCACGTTCCCCTTGGCTAAATAGAGGGAGCTGCCCCGCTTGCGGGCTTCGAGGTCCAGAGGCGATCCGGCTCCAATCAGCCGTCCCGGGTCAGCGATGTGGATCCATATGCGGGTCGTCCCTGCTGCCGTTGTCTCGATCGCGAGTCCGTCATCAATGTCGCGGGTATCCGCGTCGTCGATGGTCACGCAACGCTGGCCGGTGAGATCGACGCGGCCGGCATCGCACGGCTGCTCTTGGCTTGCCTCCTGCTCGATGCGTTCGGCTTCTTGGAGCAGCTCCTGGGAGAAGCCGCTGCTCCAGACGGTTCCTTCGAGCGAGACCAGCTGGTGGGGGTCCCATTGCCCTAGATCCACCAGAAGGTGACGCACTTGACTGCGCTCCTGACCGAGGTGCAGCTGGCTCAAGCTCTGGCGCATCCCATCGGGAAGCTGTTCAAGCTCAAGCCGTCCGCTGGCGACCTGCTTGAGCAACTCCAACCGTTCCAGCTGTAACGCGCTGCAGGTGCTCGTTTCGATTGGCTCACGTTGTTTGAGCAATCGGTGCCACTGGCGTTCGGCCGCCTCAGCAATCGCCTGCCGCCGGCGTGCACGCCGCAGCGGTTTCAGTTCCTCCAGGCTGCGGGCCTGGACTGAGCCCTGCTTCCAACGGAACCAGTGCTGCTCGCCCACCAAGGCCAGCCAGCAGGCACTGAGCTGAACGGGCTCTGTCGATCCGTAAACAAGATCGCAGAACTCCTGCAAGTCCAAGCTGTCGCCTGTTTCCTGGAGCAGCAGCCACGCTGAGCCCCAAGCGGATGGCCTGGGTTTGGCGGCACTGAGGGCCTCACGGTTCAGTGCCCATGGAAATGCCCCCAGCCGCTGCGGTGCCGAGGCACCAGCGGGCAGGGGGCAAATCAGCTCAAGTTGTCTCTGGGGGACAACTTGTTCCTTGGCGTCAAAACCAACTCGGAGCCGCACTCGGCTGCCCTGAATGGAATCGACAATGGCAAATTGAGGGTTGCGGGACTCCTGCAGACCGACGAGATCGCCGCTGTGGAAGACCGCAGTTCCCAGGGATCAGCCCTCGGGGTTAACGAAGGGAAGAAGAGCCACGATGCGAGCACGCTTCACGGCATTGGTCAGATCACGCTGCTGCTTGGCGGTGAGGCCAGTCAGACGGCGGGGCAGGATTTTGCCGCGCTCGGTGATGAACTTCTTCAGCAGATCGACATCTTTGTAGTCGATCGGTTCACCGGGCTTGATCGGTGAAAGGCGTTTCTTGAAAAAGGAACTAGGCATGACTGAACGGGGAGAAAATGCAGAACGCGGAGATCACGCCGCCGAGATCACTTGATCTCTTTGTGGACCGTCGACTTGTTGCAATGCGGGCAGAACTTTTTGAGTTCAATCCGTTCAGTGGTGTTGCGGCGGTTCTTCTGGCTGGTGTAACGAGACACGCCAGGAGACCGCTTCGCGGGGTTGGACCGGCATTCCGTGCACTCAAGAGTGATCACGATCCGGACGCCCTTGTTCTTAGCCATAAAGGACGTTGCGCCGCTGGAGCGATGCGATTGGACAGTGGACAACCATACCTTGTCGCCTGACTGGGCCTGGCGTCTTGCCTCTTTAAAGTCGACGCTCTGTTTGCACGTGTCCGATGCAGGTCTCGCTCCAATGGCTCCGGGAGCTGGTGGCCTGTGATTTGGCAGCCGATGTCCTCGCTGAGAAGCTCTCGATTGCGGGCTTCGAGGTGGAAGAGATCGTCGATTTGGCCGCCCGGGCAGCTGGCGTGGTGGTCGGATACGTGGAGCAGCGGGATCCCCATCCGGATGCCAACAAGCTGAGCGTCTGCACCGTTGCGGTTGGTGCGGATGCGCCGTTGCAAATCGTCTGCGGCGCCAAGAACGTCCGCGCAGGGATTCACGTGGCCGTCGCCACCGTGGGTGCCTATCTCCCCGCGGTCGATTTGAAGATCAAGCCTGCGGAGCTGCGCGGTGTCGCTAGCAGCGGCATGATCTGCTCCCTCTCCGAACTGGGGCTGTCCGACAGTTCCGACGGCATCGTCATCCTCGATGAAGCGCTTGAGAGCTTGCCGCCGGTGGGGAGTCCTGTTGGCCCCCTGTTTGGCCTCGACGATCAGGTTCTGGAATTGGCGATCACGGCGAATCGTCCCGACGGCCTCTCCATGCAGGGCATCGCCCGTGAAGTGGCGGCCCTGACCGGTGCCTCCTTGGACTTGCCTGCATCAGCAGCCCCTGTCGCTGCGACGCCCCTGCCCGTTGGCGCTGACGTGCAAGACAGGATTGAGGAGGGGGGACTGTTCAGCTTGACGGCCCTCTCTGGTGTGCAGGTCGGCCCGTCTCCCCGTTGGCTCCAGAGCCGACTCGAGCGCGCGGGGCTTCGGCCGATCAACAACGTGGTCGACATCACCAATTTGGTGATGCTTGAACAGGGCCAACCCCTGCACGCTTTTGACGCCGACCGACTCGCTCGGCTCACTGAAAACCGGTTGGATCCCGCTTCGATTGACCTGCGGGCAGGTCGCCCGGCTGAAGCGTTCACCACCCTCGACGGCACGGACCACAGCCTCAGCGAGGACGCCTGGGTGGTTAGTTACGCAGACCACGCGATTGCCTTGGCTGGCGTCATGGGCGGTCAAACCACGGCTGTCGATGGTGACACCACTTCGATTTGGCTGGAGGCCGCGATGTTTGCGCCCCAGACCGTGCGCAAGAGCGCCCGAAGCCTTGGTCTTCGCACGGATGCCAGCAGCCGTTTTGAGAAGGGGCTCCCCGTGGAGGTCACTCTGAGCGCCGCTGATCGTGCGGTCGCGCTCTTGCAGGAGCTCTGCGGCGCAACCGTCGAAACGCGTTGGGTTCATCAACGCAGCGAAGCGATCAAGGAACCGCTGCAGCTGCGCCGGGACGCGCTCCACAACTTGCTCGGCCCCGTCACGACAGACGACGGCGCTGAGGCGGACCTGGCTGATGCGGAGATTGAACGCATCCTGAAGGCCCTCGGGTGCAGCCTCGAGCAGGCGGAAGAGGGCTGGCTGGTGCACGTTCCCCCCGCCCGTGCCATGGACCTGCAGCGGGAGGTGGATCTGATTGAAGAAGTGGCCCGTTTGGTGGGCTACGACCGCTTCGCGAGCCATCTTCCTGATCCCATTGCCCCCGGCGGTCTGACTCCGGTGCAGGAGGCAGAGCGTCGCCTGCGCCGACTGCTCGCTGCCGCTGGCTTGCAAGAGGTCTGCAGCCTGTCCCTGGGACCCGCCGAGGCCGAGCGACCTGGCGCAGATCCGACTCGGCGCGTGCCCTTGGCGAATCCGTTGCTGGCGGATTACAGCCATCTACGGGACAGCCTCGTGGACGACTTGTTGACGGCAGCCCAGCGCAACTTGAAGGCCGGCCGCAGTGGCTTTTGGGCCTTCGAGATTGGCAATGTCTTCGACGCCACCGCCAAGGGTTCCCCCCAAAGCCAGCACCTAGCCGGTTTGATCTGCGGGTCCCGTCAGGCTGAGCTCTGGAGCCAGAGCGGCAAGCCCCAGGCCCCGGATTACTTCGGCGCCCGTGGTCTCCTGCAAGCCGCCTTAGCTGGCCTCAAGCTGCCCGTTGAGGACCGCCGCCTGAGTGACCATCCGCTGCTGCACCCGGGCCGCGCTGCTCAGATCGTTGTGGAGGGGCGGCCGGCCGGCTTCTTTGGCCAAGTGCACCCCGAACTGGCCGAGCAGTTCGACCTACCGCCCGCGACCTACCTGTTCCAGTTGGAGCTCACTGCGCTGTTGAGTGCAGCAACGCGCCGCAACCGGTGGCAGCCCAACTTCACCGCCTTTGCCACGGTGCCGGCCTCCGAGAGGGATCTCGCTCTGGTCGTCAACGCGGAGACCGCGAGTGCCCAACTCCTGAATGCAATCCGCAAAGCCGGTAAGCCCCTGCTGGAGCAAGCCGAACTGGTGGATCGCTACGACGGAGAACAGCTGGCGGCGGGCTCCTGCAGTCAGGCGTTCCGGCTGCGCTATCGCGATCCCAAGCGGACTCTGAAGGACAGCGAGGTGGACGAAGCCCACGCCAAGATTCGTGCAGCCCTTGAAAAGCAGTTCGGTGCCCAACTACGCGCCTGAGCCAGGCTGAGTCAGCAGCGCCAGGGTTTCCACGTGGCTGGTCTGGGGAAAGAAATCGACGGGCTGAACCCGTTCGAGCTGGTAGCCACCGTCTTCACCGCACAGCTGCTGCAGGTCCCTCGCCAGGGTCGAGGGATTGCAGCTGATGTAGGCCAGTCGCTCGGGCTTGCCGTGCAGGATGGCCTCTAGGGCTTCTGCACTCAGCCCTTTGCGGGGCGGGTCGACGAGCAGCGATCCCGTCATCTTCAAGCGGTCGGCAAGAACCGTCGCCACGTCGGCCTGTTCGAAGAAAGCCGTCGCGATTCCATTGCGTTCTGCGTTGGCTGTGGCCTGGCTGACGGAGGTCGCATGGACCTCAAGTCCCAACACCTTGAGGCCCGAACGTGCCAAGGGCAGGCTGTAGGTCCCGATTCCGCTATAGGCATCAATCACCGTGGCGCTCGAGCCTGTGGCGAAGAAGGCCCGCAGTGGCTCAACCAGGCGCTCGGCCTGCGGCGTATTGACCTGGAAAAAGGTGTCTG